>SLSQ01000101.1 GCA_007130355.1 Trueperaceae bacterium | reverse complement strand
GCGGGAGACCTCGCGCACGACGTCGTACGCTTCCGGCCCGATGCGGGCGAACTCGGTCACGTTGAACAGCTGCTCGGTCAGGGCCTGACCCTCTTCGGTGGTGGCGATGTCGATCAGCGCGTCCGCGATCTGGTCGCCCAGCTCCTCGGAGATGCCGGCGCGCACCACGGCACCGTCGTTCGGGATGTCGTCGCTGAAGCCGAGGATGCAGACGACGTCCTTGACGTCCGGGAAGTCCGCTTCGATCGTTTCGCGGCCGTCGGAGCCGGGCGAACCGCCGAAGGTGACCGCCACGTCGACGTCGCCGTTGTAGACCGCCAGGGCGGCGCCGTCGTGCGAGCCGGCGAAGATCGAGGTCATCTCCTCGTCCGGATCGATGCCGTGGGTGTTGAGCAGCGTCACGTACGGGAACTGGAAGCCCGAAGCGGAACCGGGGTCGACGAAGGCGATCGTACCGCCGCGCAGGTCCTCGAACGTCTCGATGCCGCTGTCGCAGCGGACGTTGAACTGCGAGCGGTAGGTGGTGCTGCCCTGGCGGACCGAAGCGACGATCACGCGCGCGTCGTGCACGTCCATCGCCTGGACCAGCGCGGCCGGACCGAAGAGGCCGACGTCGACGCGGCCGGTGCCGATCGCTTCGACCAGACCGACGAAGTTCGTCGAGACGAAGGTGTCGACCGGGATCAGCAGGCGCTCGGAGAGCATGTCGGCGATCGGGTCGAGGCTGTCGACGATCGCGTCCATCTCGCGGCTGGGGACCATGCCCAGCACCAGGCGATCGGGGGTCTCGTCCTGCGCTTGGGCGAACCCGACGAACAGGCTCAGGGCGAGCACGGCGGCTCCGAGGGTGGCCAGCAGTCGCTTCATTCGTTCCTCCAACGTGGGGTCGTGTAGCGGCAGGGAGGGCGTGCCCGACGCGACGCCTGCGGTAGGCCCCTGCCTCTCGGCTCAAGGTAGCACGGCTTCGTCCGGGGTTCGCGCGCAGCGGATGAACGACCGTTCACCCGACCTCGTCCCGGTCAGCGCAGGTAGGCGTTGCGGTCGCGGACGTGATCCTCGAAGTTCGTGTTGGGCCGGAACACCGGGGCGCCGTCGTCGACGCCGTGCAGGAAGTAGGTCCACGGCTCGCCGTTCGGCGCGGTGCGCTCCGGCGCCACCACCGCGGCCAGCGCCGCGCTGCCCGGATTCCCGATCGGCCCCTCCGGCAGGCCGCCCCGGGTGTAGGTGTTCCAGGGGTGGTCGACGTCGAAGTCCCCGCCGGGAAAGTCGAGCTGCGGCAGGTCCTTGCCGAGTCCGTACGCCACCGTCGGATCGGATTGGAGCGGCATGCCGACGTCGAGCCGGTTTCGGAACACGCCGGCGATGATCGCCATCTCGCCGTCGTTCGCCGCCTCCGCCTGCACGATGCTGGCGAGCGTGACCCAGGCGTGGAGGGAGAGGCCCTCCGCCTCGGCCCGGGCGCGCAGGTCGTCGCGGTCGGCGCGCTCCTCGAAGCGCGCGACCATCGCGGTCAGCAGCGTCCGTTCGTCGGCGTCGACGCGGAGTTCGTAGGTGTCGGGGTAGAGGTACCCCTCGAGTCCGACCCCGTCCGGCAGGCCCTCCGGGGCCAGCGGGCCGGGATCGTCGACCCGCTGCAGCAGCTGGTGGTAGGTGGCGAGGCCGAGCTCCTCGACGCGGCGCGCCAGGTCGCGGGCGCGCCAGCCCTCCGGCATCGTCACCCGGATCGTGCGGGGGCGGCCGCCGGCCTCCAGCCGGGCCACGACCGTACGGGCGTCCATGGCGGGCGCCAACTCGTAGAGCCCTTCGCCGATGGCGCGGTCCGACCCCTGCCAGCGCAGCAGCAGCAGGAACGCGCCGGCGTGCCGGATCAGGCCCTCCTCCTCGAGCTGCTCCGCCACCGTCCGCGCGCCCCAACCGGGGAGGACCTCGAAGGCGACCGGTTCGGCGGCGCCGGGATCGACCGGCTGCAACCGGGTCCAGCCCCAGGCGCCGACCGCCACGAGCACCGCCGCCCCGACCAGGACCAGGACCGCGAGCGTGCGGACGATGCTCCCGCCCGCCGTGCGGCGGCGCGCGGCGGTCACGGCGTCGTCCCGTCCGGTCCGTCGCCGTCGGACGGACGCGGGTCGGTTTCGGCCGCGCGTCGCAGGCGGGTCTCGAGGATCGCGATCGCCGACGCTTCGTCGACCCGACCCTTGTCGCGGCGCTTGCCGAGCGGCAGACCGCCGGTCCGAAGGGCGCGTTCGGCGAGGGCGGTGGTGAACCGTTCGTCCTCGAACTCGACGCGCAGGCCGGCGTCGCGCAGCGCCTGGGCGAAGGCGCGCACCCGCCGGGTCTGCTTCGAGTCGCGGCCGTCGGTCCGGTGCGGCAGGCCCACGATCACCCGGCTCGCGCCCTCCGCGGCGACGAGGTCGGCGACCTGGCGCACGTCCTCCGCCTGCCGGGTCCGGCGCAGCGCGCCGCGCCCGAACGCGAAGTCGGGGCCGACCTCGGCGCGCGCCACGCCGATGCGGGCCTCGCCGACGTCGAGCGCGAGCAGCACCTCGCCCGCTCGGAGGGGCGCCGGGGGCGCATCGTGCACGGTGCCGCCCTCAGGCGCTCCGGAGCAGCTCGTCGAGCGCTCCGTCCTGAAGCTCCCGAAGCACCCCGGCGAGGGCGTCGGCGTCCTTGGCGCCGGCCTGCGCCAGGTCCGGACGCCCACCTCCGCCACCGCCCGCACGCTGGGCGAGCGCGCGGGCCACGTTCCCGGCGGCCACGCCGCGCGCGCGGGCGGCGTCGCCCACCTTGACGACGAGGGCCGCGCCGCTGCCGATCACCACCGCGTCCGCCTTGGCGCGGGAGAGGGTCGAGTCGGCGGCGTTCCGGAGCGCGCCGGCGTCGAGCCCGTCGACGTGCGCGACGACCACCCGGCCGACCCCGTCGACCTCGCGGCCGGCGCTCTCGCCGCCTCCGCCGGTGCGCGCTTCGGCGAGCTTCTCGCGCAGGTCGGCGGTCGCGCGGCGCGCGTGCTTCAGGTCGTCCTGCAGCTTGCGGACGCGTTCCTCGAGCTGGTCGGGACGCCCGCCGAGCGCGTCGGCGGCCGCGGCCGTGCGGGCCCGCAGGGTCGCGATCTCGTCGAGCGCCGCCTCGCCGGCGACCGCGGTCACGCGCCGAACGCCGGCCGAGACCGCCTCCTCGCCCGTGATCCACAGCGCGCCGAGCGCGCCGGTGCGGCGCACGTGCGTCCCGCCGCACAGCTCGACCGATACCGGCGCGTCGCTGCCGACCGAGACCATCCGCACCCGCTCGCCGTACTTCTCGCCGAACAGCATCATCGCCCCCGCGGCGCGGGCCTCGTCGAGCGGCACCTCGCGCGCGGCGACCGGTAGGTCCGCCTGGATCCAGCGGTTCACGAGCCGTTCGACCCGATGCCGCTCCTCGGTCGTGAGCGCCGCCCCGTGCGACAGGTCGAAGCGCAAGCGGTCGGGCGCGACCGAGGAGCCGGCCTGCGTCACGTGCGTCCCGAGCACCGACCGGAGCGCGGCGTGCAGCAGGTGCGTGGCGGTGTGATGCTTCTCGGTCTCGCGGCGCTGCGGGTCGACCCGCGCCTCGACGGTCGCGCCCGGGCGCAGCGCGCCGCGGATCGTCTCGAGCTCGTGCACGATCAGGCCGTGCGGGGTGCGGCGGGCGCCCCGTACCGAGGCGGCGCCGCCCGGCCAGCGGAGCACGCCGGCGTCGCCGACCTGGCCGCCGCCCTCGGGATAGAAGGGCGTGGCGTCGAGCACCACCAGCGCTCGTCGGCCCTCGCCCAGCGCTTCGACCTCGTCGTCCCCGTCTACCACGGCGATCACCGTCGCCTCGGCGGCGTCCGCGTCGTAGCCGACGAAGGCGGTGTCGGGGGTGCGCTCGGCCACGCGGCCGAGCACGTTCCCTTCGGCCGCGAACAGCGTGCCGCCGCCCCCGCCGGCGCGCGAACGGGCGCGGGCCCGCTCCCGCGCCCGGTGGAAGCCGTCGGCATCGACGCGGACGCCGCGCTCCTCGGCCAGGTCGCGCGTCAGGTCGAGCGGAAAGCCGTGCGTCTCCCACAGGTCGAAGGCGACGTCGCCCGGCAGCTCGTCGCCGCCGAGGTCGTCGAGGACCTTGCCGACCCGCTCGATGCCGGCCTCGAGGGTCCGCAGGAACTGCGCCTCCTCGGAGCGGATCACGCCGGCGATCCGCTCTTCGGCGTCGGCGAGCGCCGGGTACGCCCGGCCCATCGCCTGGGTGACGGCCGGCAGCAGCGCGTGGAGGACCGGCTCCTTCAGGCCCAGCGTCCAGGCGTGCCGGCTGGCGCGCCGCAGCAGCATCTTGACGACGTAGCCGGCGCCGTCGTTGGCCGGCAGGACCCCGTCGAGGACCGCGAAGGCGACCGCCCGGAGGTGGTCGGCGATCACCCGGTGCGAGAGGCTCTCCGGTCCCTCGTACGGGACGCCGGAGAGGCGCGCGACGGCGCGGATCGTCGGTTGGAACAGTTCGGTGCCGTACGCGTCCGGTGCGCCGGAGAGGACCGCCACCAGCCGTTCGAAGCCGAGCCCGGTGTCGATGTTCTTCTGCGGGAGCGGCGCGAGCTCGCCGCCGTCGCGCCGGTCGAACTGCGTGAAGACGAGGTTCCAGACCTCGATGAAGCGGTCGCCGCCGCCGGTGTTCGGGCCGGTCTCGTCATCGGTGCCGAAGGCGGGGCCGCGGTCGAGGAACACTTCGCTGCACGGGCCGCACGGTCCGTTCGGCCCTTCGCTCACCGCGTTCGCCGGCCAGAAGTTCTCGTCCTCGCCGAAGCGACCGATCCGTCCCTCGGGCACGCCGACCTCGTCGCGCCAGATGGCGAACGCTTCGTCGTCGTCCTCGTAGACGGTGACGTGGAGGCGGTCCGGATCGATCTCGAGCCGTTCGGTCAGGAACTCCCACGCCCAGGCGGCCGCTTCCGACTTGAAGTAGTCGCCGAAGCTGAAGTTGCCCATCATCTCGAAGAACGAGTGGTGCCGCAGGGTGCGGCCGACGTTCTCGACGTCGTTGATCCGCAGGCAGGTCTGCGCCGTGGTGACGCGGTGGTGCACCCCGTCGACGCCGGCGAACTTCGGGGTGGCGCCGAGGAAGTACGGCTTGAACGGCACCATGCCGGCCGAGGTGAACATCAGGGTCGGGTCGTCGCTGCGGACCGGTGCGGAGGGCCGGCGCAGGTGGCCCTTCTCCTCGAAGAAGGCGAGGAAGGCGCGCCGAAGTCCGTCGGTCCACTCCGCTTCGCGGAGCTGTTCGGGCGTCCGTTCCGAGAGGACGTCGGAGACGGGGATGGCGGGGTCATCGGTCATGGATCGGGCCTCCAGCGTGCACGGGGGCCGAGCATAGCGCACCGTCCGGCGTCGCGGCGTGCGCCGGAGGGGTAGTCTGAACGGTCGTGCGCGCCCTCTTCTTCGACCGCCGTTCCCGCCGACTGCTCCTGACCACGGCGCTCGTGTACCTGATCCTCGGGGCGCTTCAGGCGCTCTACGGTCCCGCGTTCCCGTGGATGACGCGCACCTTCGGCGTCGACGCGGCCGGAGCGGGACTCACGGTCTCGTTCCACTTCGCCGGCGCCCTGCTCGCCAGCCTCGCCGCCGGGCCAGCGCTGCTGCGCTTCGGCTACCGGCCGGTCCTCCCCGCCGGCGCCGCCGTGATCGCGCTCGGCGCGACCGCCGCCGCGACCGCTCCGACCTTCGCCGTGCTGCTGGCGGGCGCCGCCGTCGGCGGGGTCGGCTTCGGTCTGATGAGCGTGGCGGTGAACCTGCGCGTCGCGCGGGCCTTCGGCGACGACGCGGCGCCGGCGCTGAACCTGCTGAACGCCCTCTTCGGCGCCGGGGCCGTCGCCGGACCGCTCGCCGTCGGCCTGGCCGGAGGTTCGCTGGTGCCCGCGATGGCGGCGGTGGCGACGATCGCGGTCGCGTCGGCGCTGTGGAGCGCGGCGCTGCCCGAGCCGGACCGTCCGGACGTGGGCGGGACCGAGCGGGCGCCGTGGGGGCTGGCCGGCCTCTTCGTCGCGATGTACGTCGTGTACGTCGCGACCGAGATCGGGGTCGGCAGCTGGGAGACGGTCCACCTCGCGCCGCAGGTCGGCGAGCGTGCGGCGGCGTTCCACACCAGCCTCTACTGGGCCGCGCTGACGGTCGGTCGCATCCTGGTCACGCCGCTGAGCGCCCGCCTGCGTCCGTCGACGCTGGTGGTCGGCGCCGCCGCCTCGGCCCTGGTCTTCCTGGCGCTCGCTCAGGCGCCGGGGCTGGCGCTGATCGCCTACCCGCTGGTCGGCCTGTCGCTGGCCCCGATCTTCCCGACCGGCATCGCCTGGCTCCAGCGCGCCTTCCCGCGCCGGAGCGAAGCGGTCGCCTCCCTGGTGCTCGCCTTCGCCGGGCTCGGTCCGATCGTGACCAGCGGCGCCATCGGCGCCTGGGTCGCGGCGTCGGGGCCGGGCGTGGTGCCGACCGCGCTGGCGATCCTGGCGGCGCTGCTGCTCCTGATCGTGCTGGTGTTGCGGCGGGCGACGCGTTCGATCCCGCCGCTCGCCTCCGAGCGGCGCCGCTGACGTTCGGCCGACTCAGCGGTCGAGCGGCCCGCTCGGCGGCAGGCCGGCGCGCGTCCGCAGTTCGGCGTCGAGCCGCGCCGGATCGTCCTCGATCCCGAGCGAGCCGACGCTGTGCAGGAGCGAGCGGACGTCGCGCGCGAGCAGATCGGCCGCGTGCGGGGAGTCGTCGATCCGCACCGCCTGCGGCACGTCGATCAGCACCGGTCGGTCCCGGTGCCAGAGGAGGTTCCAGGCGCTGAGGTCGCCGTGCACCCAGCCGGCGCGCAGCAGCTCGGCGGCGAGTCGCCGGACCTGCGCCCAGGCCTCCTGCGCCTGGTCGGGCGGGAGCGCCGCGTCCGCGAGGCGCGGAGCGGGCGTTCCGTCCTCCTCGCCCACGAACGCCATCGGCAGCATCCGGCCGGCGCGGGCCACGTCGTAGGCGCCGGGACCGATGCACGGCTTCGGCACCGGCAGCCCGGCGTCGTGCAGCGCCCAGAGCGTCCGGGCTTCGTGCAGGACCCAGAGGGCGAGCTCGGCCGGAACGCCGCTGCGGGCGCCCCGGTCGAGCACCTTGCGCAGGCGGCCCCGCGGGGCGCGGCGTCCGTCGAGGTAGATCGGATCGGGCCGGTGCCCGCCCGCCTCCGGGTCGCGGTACGCCTTGAGCGCCACCAGGCCCGACGGCCCGCGCGCGAGCAGGACGTCCGCCTCCTTGCCGCTCTTGAGCTCGCCGAGCACCTCGTCGAGCACGCCGGACTCGAGCAGGTGGGCGAGGCCCGGGTCGGTGGCGCCGTCCTCACGGACGTCGCGGGCGTGCGTCCGGCCGCGCGGGGCGCGCCGGCGCCGCTTGCGGAACCGTTCCCGTCCGGATTCTTCGTAGGCGTCGTCGTGTTCGTCGTCGTGCAACGGACCTCCCTCTCCGGCAGTATTCCACCGCGCGGGGCGGGCGGGGGCGGAACGCGGCGGGCGTGCTACCGTTCCGGGATAGGAGGACGATACTCGTGAACGACGGCGTCGCGGTACGCCCGCGTTCGCAGCTCGCCCCAGGCGCCGCCCGGTCGGCGACGGACACCGGGCCGCCGTGACCGGGGGCGCGGCG
>SLSQ01000017.1 GCA_007130355.1 Trueperaceae bacterium | reverse complement strand
GGGGCGGGGGCTCCGGCGTCGGGCCTCCGCCCTCCCGGCGCGCCCCCCGCCGCGGCCGACGGCGGAACGGCACGCCTCGGGAGGACGGCCGCGACACCCGGCCGCCCGGAGCCGACCGCCGCGGTCCCCGACCGGAACGTCCCGTACGCCGCCCCCTTGCCCGCCCGACGTGGCCCGGCCCCCGCACCGCGCCTCGCCGAACCCAGGAGGAACCGATGACCAAGAACCCGCTCGCCCGCCTGCCCGACCTCGGCCAATCGGTCTACGTCGACGAGATCCGACGCGGTTGGTTCGACGACGGCACCCTGTCCGCCTTCATCGACCGGGACGCGATCCGCGGCGTCACCAGCAACCCGGCCATCTTCCAGAAGTCGATCGCCGAGTCGGGCGACTACGAGGACCAGATCTCCGCCCTCGCCAAGGGCGGGCTCGACGTGCCCGGCCTCTACGAGGCGCTGGTCGTCGACGACATCCAGCGGGCCGCCGACCTGTTCCGCCCGCAGTGGGACGCCAGCGGCGGACGGTTCGGCTGGGTATCGCTCGAGGTGTCGCCGATGCTGGCGCACGACGAGGAGGGCACGGTCGCCGAGGCGGAGCACCTGTTCGCGCGGGTCGCCCGCCCGAACGTGTTCATCAAGGTGCCCGGCACCGAGGCGGGCGTGTCCGCGACCCGACGCCTGCTGACGCGCGGCATTCCGGTCAACGTCACGCTGCTGTTCGGCCTGGACCGCTACCGCGCGGTGCACGAGGCCTACCTCGAGGCGATGGAGGCGCGCGTCGCGAACGGCGAACGGCCCGATGTCGCCTCGGTCGCCAGCTTCTTCCTGAGCCGCATCGACGTCGCGATCGATCCGCTGCTCGACGACGTCGCCGCCCGTGGCGGCGCGTTCGCGGCGCGCGCCGCCCGCCTCAAGGGGCGGATCGCGGTGGACAACGCCAAGTTGGCGTACGCCGACTGGCGCGCGACGGTCACGAGCGACCGCTGGCACCGGCTGGTCGAGGCGGGCGCGCTGCCGCAGCGGCTGCTGTGGGCCTCGACCGGCACGAAGAACCCGGAGGACTCGCCCACGAAGTACGTCGAGCCGCTGATCGGCCAGGACACCGTGGCGACCCTGCCGGTCCCGACGCTCGACGCCTACCGCGAGCAGGGCGCACCGGCCGCCCGGATCGGTGAGGACCTGGACGGCGCGCGCGCGCGGATCGCCGAGCTCGCGGAGCTCGGCGTCGACCTGGACGTGGTCACCGCCCGCCTCGAGGACGAAGGGGTCGCGAAGTTCGTCGATCCGTTCGAGAGCCTGATGGAGACGCTCGAGGAGGCGGTCCGCCGGCACGCCTGAGGCGGACCGCGACGCCACCACGTAGGCCGCGGCGCGGGCGCGTCGGCTCGACGCGCCCGCTTCGTGGCGTAGCTCAGCGCGCCCGCTTCGTGGCGTACATCCGTCCGTCGGCCGTCCGCACCAGCGTGTCGGCGTCGGTCGCGTCGTCGGGATAGGCGGCCACGCCGGCGTGCGCCTCGAGGCGGACGTCGCCCGCCCGGACCGCGTGCAAGGCGGCGAGCAACCGTTCGGCGCTCGCCTCCGCCTCCTCCGCGGTCTGGTGCGGCAGGAGGACCAGGAACTCGTCCCCGCCCCAGCGGGCCACGGCGTCGCCGGCTCGAACTCCCGACCGAAGCGCGTCCGCCACCTGGCGGAGGGCGCGGTCGCCCGCGTCGTGGCCGTGCCGGTCGTTGATGCGCTTGAAGGAGCCGAGGTCGATCATCACCAGCGCGAGCGGCCGTCCCGCCCGTTCGGCCCGCGCGAGCGCCCGGGCCAGCTCGGTCTCGGCGCCCCGCCGGTTCAGGATGCCGGTCAGCGCATCGGTCACCGCCTCGCGCCGGCTACGCTCGCGGTCGGCGGCGATCCGGAGCGCGACCGAAGCGGTGGCCGCCACCTGCCGCGCCACGCGCGTCGAGTCGCGGTCGAAGGCGTCTTCGCGCGTGCGCGCATGCAGGGTCAGCACCGCCCGCACCTCTCCGTCGACCGCCACGGGCACCGTCAGGTCGGTGCGCACCTCGCGCCAGAAGGCGTCGAGGTCGGCGCGGGGCCGGTGGCCGACGCGGCGGGCCAGGCGCAACCAGGCGGACGAGGCGGGCAGGGTCAGGATGCGCGGCGCCCGATCGTGCCAGCTGCGGTGCTCGGGGGCGTACCAGGTCCTCAGCGCCTCGTCGGTCAGGTCCGGACCGTCGTCGTCGGCCAGGGCGTAGCCGACCGAAGCGCGCACGCGGAACCGTCGCCCCGTCCCGTCGCTCACGGCGATCGCACCGGAATCGACACCGGGCACCGAGGCGGTCGCGACCTCGAGGATCGCCTGCGGCAGGCGGCCCGCCGGAACGTCCGGCATCCGCTCGAGCAGTTCGGTGAGTCGGTCGTCCACCTCGGCGGTCGCGGCGAGCTCGAGCACCGCCGCCAGCAGCGCTCCGGACTCCTCGACCAACGCGAGCGCATCGTCGGACGGAGGATCGTCGTCCGCGAAGGCGAGCAGGAGCACCCAGCGCGGCACCTTCTGACGCCCGATCGGCAGCACGAACAGGTGCGGGTCGACGGTCATGTCGGCGATCGCGTCCACCCGCTCCGGGTACGACGTCACGAACCGGGCGCGCCCCTCGCGCACCGCTCCCCACGCGACCCCGGTCCCGTACGGAATTCCCGCCTGCATCCGGGCCTTGCGGGCGATGGCGTCCTTGCCGTAATCGGCCAACGACCGCAGCGTGCCGCCCCGGTCGACCAGGATCGTGCCGGCCGAAGCGCCGGAGATCCCGACGAGTTCCGAAAGGGCCGCCATCGCCACGGCGCTCCCGTCGTGGGCCGCGCCGGGCAGCGTCGCCAAGGCGTCGGCGAGGCGGGCCCGCAGCGCGTACCGGCGCGCGATCAGACGGGCCGTGACGCCGTGCGCGAGGTCGGCCGCCTCGTCCCGTTCGTCGGCGCCGAAGCCGGCGGGCCGCGCGACGCGGAGCACGGCGATCGTGCCCCCCGGCCCGTGCAGCGGCAGCAGGAGCGCGGCGGCCCCGTCCGACGATTCGGCGCCGGAGACGCTACGCAGCCGGCCGTCGCTCAGGGCGGCCCGGACGTGTTGTTCATCGGGGACCCAGGGGCCGGGCGCGTCCGCCGCAGCGTCGCCCACGCTGCGGCCGTCCGCCGTGCCGCCGTCCGGCACGAGCGCGTCGGCGACCGCCAGCCCGAGGGGGCCGGCCACGACCACGTGGGCGTGGGCGTCCGCCCAGCGACGTCCCACTGCCCGCAGGACCCGCCGCCAGACGCCCCCCCGGGGGCCGTCGATCGCCGTGCCGTCGAACGGATCCTCGCCGTTCCATCGCCAGTTCACGCTCCGGCGCGCTCCTCTCCCGCGGTGCCGGACCGACCGGCGCCGCGGCTGATGCGAGCGTACCGGTCGGGCGGCTCCGGGGGGACGACGTCAGCCGCGCCGCGACGGCACGAACAGACGCCTCCGCAGCAGCAGCAGGTAGCCGACCGCGGTGATCGCGGCGAACGAGAACCACTGGATCGCGTACCCCAGGTGCGGGCCCGGTTCCGGCGCCGGAGCGGACGGCAGGAGCGGCAACCACACCTCGCCGAGCCCGGGGTCGAGGCCGCCCTCCGCGACGCGTGCGTGCACGACCGGCTCCTCGCCGCCGGCCGGCACCGTCGCGATCTTTTCCGCTTCGAGCACGAACCGCTCGAGCGGCCACGGCACCTGTCCCTGCAACCGCTCCACGTCGGGACGCGCCACGGTGTCGAGGGTCACGTCCGACGGATCGCGCGGCGCGAGCGCCGCCAAGGGCCCCTCGGGCGTGCCCTGTTCCGGCATGAGCCGCCCCTCGACCCGCACCGGCCCGGTCGGCGGCGCGAAGTCGGGCACCTCCGGCTCCTGATGGCGGTACGGGATCCAACCGCGGTCGACGAGCACGGCGCGCGTAGGATCGCCGTCGGCCCCCTCCAGGACGAGGGGCGTGAGCACGTGGTAGCCCGGCTGTCCGTCGAAGGCACGGCCGCGCCAGAGCACCTCGTGCTCCGCGGCGAACCGGCCCTCGGCGACGACCGGGCGGTAGCGGGGGTCGTCCGCGGCGCCCGGCTCGGCGGCCGGATCGTACCTGCGGGCCGCGGCGTCGAACGGCTGGGGCGTGCCGGCGAGCCGTTCCGTCAGGAGCGCGTTGCGGTCGGCCGCCTGCGCGTGCCGGTCGAGCTGCCAGACGCCGGCCGAGACGAACGCGGCGACGATGCCCACGATCAGCACGTGCCAGGGGAGCAGACGCGGAGCGAGCAGGCGCCTCACGGCCGACGCGCCACGTTCAGACGAAGAAGGCGCGGTCGACCGCCATCGTGAGGAAGAGCAGCGCCAGGTAGGTCATCGAGTACTTGTAGAGCGGCAGGGCCCGCGCCTTGTCGATCGCGACGCCGGCGCGCGCCTGGTTCCAGAGGGCGATCACGCGCAGCGCGAGCACCCCGTTGAGCGCCCCGGCCGCGAGCAGGTAGACCAGGCTGAACTCGCGCATCGCGAACGGGATGACGGTGAGCACGATCGTGAGCACGGCGTACATGACGATCTGCAGCACGGTGGCGCGCTCGCCGATCACCGACGGCGCCATCGGCACGCCCACGTCGGCGTACTGGTCCTTGACCATCAGGGCGAGCGCCCAGAAGTGGACCGGCGTCCACACGAAGATCAGCGCGAACAGGATCCAGGCGAGCAGGCTCAACTCGTTGGTCACGGCCGCCCAGCCGACCAACGGCGGGATCGCGCCGGCGGCGCCGCCGATCACGATGTTCTGCCAGGTCGAGCGCTTGAGCCACATCGTGTAGATCAGCACGTAGAAGGCGATGCCGGCCCACGACAGCAGCGCCGCCAGCACGTTCGACGCCGCCCAGATCACCACGAACGAGAGGATCGTCAGCGCCACGGCGAAGACGGTCGCGTTCGCGGTGCTGACGGTCCGGGTGACGGTCGGCCGCTTGGCGGTGCGCTTCATCCGCTCGTCGATGTCGCGGTCGTAGATCATGTTGTAGACGCCGGCGGCGCCGGCCGACATGTACCCGCCGGCCAGCAGGCCGAGCAGCGGCACCAGGCCGGGCCAGCCGCCCGCCGCGATGAACATCGCGCCGACGGTGGTGAACAGCAACAGCGAGATGACCTTCGGCTTGGTCAGCGCGAGGTAGTCGCGCCAGGTCGCGCGCGGGACCCCCGTCATCCGGCCCGCTCCGGCGTCGCGCCGACCTGGGGCACGCCGACCGTGCGCCGCGCCGTCGCTTCGGCCCCGAGCAGCACCACCGCCACGGCCGACAGCAGCCCGAACGAGAGCACCGCGAGGCCCAGGTGCAGCAGCTGCAGCGCGACCGGCGCCAGGAAGGCGAGGTTGAGGGTGCCGACCGCGAGCTGCGCCAGGTAGACGCCGTAGAGCGAACGGACCAGGCCCCGGCCCTCGCGGGCCGGCTTCAGCCACCAGGCGAACCCGAGGCTCACGAACAGGTACACCCCGACCGCGACCGCGATCAGCGGGTGCAGGATCCGGAGGCGGATCAGCGGGTGCGACTCGGGGTCGAAGTCGGCGGCGATCCCCTGCGCCAACGACTCGCTGGGGAAGATCGTGTTGCCCATCGCCGCGATGCCGCCGGAGAACATCAGCACGAGCATCCCGACCAGGCCGACCAGCAGGCTCCCGGTCAGGGCGCCTTGACGCCACGGCCGAAGCGGCCAGCGGGCCCGCCCGGTGGCGTACAGGACGGCGCCGGAGATCGCCCCGACCAGCAGCACCGAGTTCACCAGGTGGCTGGCGACCATCACGCCCCGCCCGAGCGTGGCGTTGTCGCCGGTCAGGCCGAGCAGCACGGTGGCGGCACCGAGCAGCGCTTCGATCACGAGGAACACGAACGACGCCAGGCCGAAGACCCAGAATCCGGGGTTCTCGCGCCGGAGCGTCCAGGCACGCCGCAGCACCCAGGCCCCGAGCAGCAGCACCACGCCGGAGAGGAGGCGGTGGCCGAACTCGATCATCGTTTCGGTGGCGGGCGCGAGCGGCACGATCTCGCCGTTGCAGAGCGGCCAGTGCCGTCCGCAGCCGGCCCCCGAGCCGGTGATGCGGACGATCGCGCCTTGCAGGATGACCACCACGGTCGCGACCATGTAGGTCCAGACGAGCGCGGGCGTCGACAGGTTGGGGCGGGGCATCGGCAGGCGTTCCTCCGGAGGGATCGGGCGCACGGTACCGACCGCGCCCCGGGACGTACGTCCCGGCCGCGCGGCGACCTTTCCGCAGAGCGTAGCACCGCCGGGGCCGTGGAGCGAGGGCGTGGTGCGACCGTGGCACACGTCGCTCTCACCGGCACCTTCCATGATGTCCGCGTGCACCGTCCGCCCGTAGGCCACGTCCGGCCCGGCGGGCTCCGGGTACACTCCCGGCACGACGACGTACGATCCCGAGCCGACGGAGGCGACATCCCTTGATCCACCGAACCTTGCTGGCCCTGCTGCTGACGGCGACGGTCGCGCTCCCTGCGCTGGCGCAGGAGAACGGCGAAGGCGCCCCGGCCGACCCCGCCTCGCTGGTCCGCGACGGCGACTTCTACATGGACCGTGGCGACTGCGCCCTCGCGCACTACTTCTACGCCGAGGCGCTCGACGCCGACCCGGCCAACGTCGAGGCGCTCGTGGGCAACGGCCGTGCGCTGCGGTGCCAGGGGGCGCTGTCGGCGTCGGTCGACGCGCTGCGCCGCGCCGTCGACCTCTCCGGCGACGCGCCCGACCCGCTGGTGCAGCTGGCCCTGACCTACCGTGAGCAGTACCTCTCCGACCCGAGCGGCTACGGCAGCCGCCTCGCCGACGCGATCGACGTGATCGCGCGTGCCGAAGCGGCGGCGCCCGAAGATCCCAAGGTGCTGAACACCCTCGGGCTGCTGCGCTACCAGGCGGGCGACCTCGACAGCGCCCGCACCGCGTTCGAGCGGGCCGCCGACCGGGCCGACGCCGGCACCGGGCTCACGAACCGCGAGCGGAGCACGATCCGCGTGAACCTCGGTCGCGTCTACCGCGACCAGGAGGAGCTCGACCTGGCCTCGCGCACCTTCCGGCGCGCGGTGGTGCACGACCCGACCAATCCGGACGCGCACAATCTGCTCGGCAACGTGCTGTTCCGGATGGACCGCTGCGACGAGGCCCTCTACGAGCTCGAGCAGGCGGTCACCCTCGCGCCCCGCTCGCTCTCGGCGGTGTCGCAGCTCGGCATCGCGACGTTCGAGTGCGGCGACGTGCACGCGGCGATCCCGCTCTTCGAACGGTCCCTCGACCTCGAGGGCGCCGTCTTCACGCCGCCGCTCTACACCTACCTGGCGCGCGCCTACCTCGAGGTGGGGCGCGTCGACGACGCGGTGCGCCGCGCCCAGCAGGGCGCGTTGCTCCCGCCCGAACGGGCCGAAGCGCACTTCGTGCTCGGTCAGGCGTACGAGGCCCGCGCCGCCGACGGCGACCGCGAGGCCGCCCGCAACGCCTACCGCAAGGCGCTCGAACTGCGTCCGGGGTACGGCGAAGCGCAGGGCGCGCTCGACGCCCTGAACTGAGCCCGCCGGCGCCCGCGCGCGCCCCGTGCCGACCGGCCCCGTCGCCCCCGGAGACCCGCTCCGGGG
>SLSQ01000168.1 GCA_007130355.1 Trueperaceae bacterium | reverse complement strand
TGGCGCCCGGAACGCTGTCCTCGATCGCCAGGCAGCGGTCGGGCGGGACGTTCAGGCGTTCGGCGGCGGCCAGGTAGGCGTCCGGCTCCGGCTTGCCGCGGGCCACGTCGTCGACGGAGATGCGGGTGATCAGGAGCTCGCGCGCCCAGGCGTGCGGCGCGAGGGTGGCCTCGATCGCCGTGCGGGGCGAGTTGGACACCACCGCCCGTGCCATCCCGGCGCGGGCCACCGCCCGGACGAGCGGTTCGGCCCCGGGGCGCGGCGTCGCCTTCGCGAGCGCCTCGCGCAGGCGTTCCGCCAGCTCCGCCAGGAACCGTTCGGGCGGGGCGGCGAGGCCGTAGCGCTCGGTGAGGACGCGGATCAGACCGGCGGCGTCGAGGCCGTGCAGGTCGGCGTACGCCTCCTCCGGAATCCGGACGTCGTAGCGGGCGGCGGTCGCCCGCTCGGCCTCGAACCAGGCCGGTTCGGTGTCGATCAGGGTGCCGTCCATGTCGAACAGGACGGCGTCGTACCGGCCCGGACCGGCCGGCGGCGGAAGGTCCGCCGCCACCTCAGCCCTCCTTGGCACGGGGGTCGATGGCGTCCCGTAGCCAGTCCCCGAGGAGGTTGATGCCGAGCGCGGTCACCGCGATCGCCAGGCCGGGGAAGATCGCCATCCACGGGTGCGTCGTCAGGAAGCGTCGACCGAGCGACAGCATGTTCCCCCACGAGGGGATCTCCGGCGGGACCGAAAGGCCGAGGAAGCCGAGCCCGGCCTCGTAGAAGATCATCGCCGACATCTCGAAGGTGGCGAGGGTGGCGAGCGGTCCGATCAGGTTCGGCAGCAGGTGCCGCGGGATGATTCGGCCGGCGGTCGCGCCCAACCCTCGCGCCGCCTCGACGTACTGCAGCCGTTTCAGGCGCATCACTTCGCCACGGGTGACGCGGATGAAGACGGGACTGCTGGTCACCCCGAACAGCAGGATCACGTTCGTGAGGCTGCGGCCGAGGATGGTGGCGATGACGATCACGAGCACCAGGTACGGGATCGACAGGAGCAGGTTCGTGAAGGCGGTGACGATCGTGTCGGTCCAGCCGCCGAAGTAGCCCGCCAGGAGCCCGAGGGTCACGCCGATCAGGAGCGAGAGGCCGACGCCGAAGACGCCGACCATCAGCGACACGCGGGCGCCGTAGACGATCCGGCTGAACAGGTCCTGGCCGAGCTGGTCGGTGCCCAGCAGGTGCGTCGTGGAGCCGTCGGCGTGCCAGGCGGGCGGGACGCGCGAGCTGAGGAAGTCCCCCTCGGTCGGGCCGAACGGCGCCACCCACGGCGCGAAGATCGCCGCTCCGGCCACCGTCAGCACCAGGAACAGTCCGAGCAGGCCGGCCGGACTCCGCAGCAGCTCGCGCCCCAGGCGCTTGGCGCTGAACAGGCCCTCTCCGGCGCGGTTCTCGCTGCCGAGGGCGTCGCCGGCGGTGCGGGCGTCCGGAGCGCTCACGAGATCCTCAGGCGCGGGTCGATGGCGCCGTAGGCGAGGTCGGTGGCGAGGTGGATCACGATCGCGAACATCGAGATGAACACGGTGATCGCCTGCACCAGGGGGAAGTCGGTGTCGCGGATGGCGGTCTCGAGCAGGGTGCCGAGGCCGGGCCAGGCGAACACGACCTCGATGTAGACCGAACCGCCGAGCAGATAGGTGAACTGGATGCCGATCACGCTCACGATCGGGATCGCGACGTTCGGGAGCACGTGCTTCAGGGACACGGTGCGCGCCGGCACGCCCTTCGCGAGCGCGGTGCGCAGGTAGTCGCTCTTACGCACCTCGAGCACCGCCGAGCGCGTGAGGCGCGCCAACTGCCCCATGCCGGCGAAGCCGAGCGCGATCGCGGGCAGCACGATCGACGAGAACCCGTCCCGCCCGAAGGCGGGCAGCCAGCGGAGTTCGACCGCGAAGAACACGATCAGCAGCATGCCGAGCCAGAAGTTCGGGATCGTCTGGCCGGCCAGACCGATCCCCCGGGCGACGGAGTCGATCCAACTGCCCGGCCGCATGCCGCCGGCCAGTCCGATCGGGATCGCCACGACCATCGCGAACAGCAGGGCCGCGCCCGCCAGCTCGACCGTGGCGGGCAGGCGCTCGACGATGATCTCCAGGTTCGGCTGCCGGCGCCGGAGCGAATCGCCCAGGTCGCCCTGGACGGCGCCCCACATGTACTCGGCGAACTGCACCGGGACCGGACGGTCGAGGCCCATGGCGGCCGCGAAGGCGTCCCGCTGCTCGAGGGTGGCGTCCTGCGGCAGCATCAGGGCGACCGGATTGCCGGTGAGGCGCACCATGAAGAAGACCAGGATGAGGACGCCGAGGAGCAGGGCCACCGACTCCAGGACGCGCTTGACGACGTAACCGATCATGCGCTGCGGACCGTCCGTCTCCCGTTCCGATCGGAACGCGTACGAGGGGCGAAGGGCGGTGGGGCGAAGACGTGCGGAATAGGGATCCGAAAAAGAAGCGGGTCCGGGCGCTGGGGCCCGGACCCGAAGGGCCGACTCAGTCGGCGAACCGCACGGAGTGCAGGTAGTAGTCCTCGGCGGGACGCGGCAGGTAGCCGACGACGTTGTCGGCGGTCGCCTCGAAGATGACCGGCTGGTAGAGGTAGATGAACGGCGGGTCCTCGACCATCAGGCGGTGCATCTCCTGGTAAAGCTCGGCGCGGGCGTCACGGTCGACCTCCTGCTGGATGCGCTCGATCAGGTCGGCGATGCGCTCGTCCTCCCAGGTGTTGTAGTAGTTCCCGGGAACCAGCGCGCCCTCGAGCCGCGGCAGGGCCTCGCCCATCTCGGACGACCAGCTGTCGACGTACATCGGGCCGGTGACGGCGTAGCGGGCCTCGCTCCAGAAGGTGCCCGTGGTCTGGAAGTCGACGTCGACGTCCACGCCGATGCCGGCGAGGCTGCTCGAGATCGCCTGGCAGACCTCGTTGATGTTGATGTAGCCGTCGGCGGGGCAGCCCATCACGATCTCGAATCCGTCCTCGTAGCCGGCCTCGGCCAGCAGCTCGCGGGCGCGTTCCGGATCGTACGGGAACGGCTGCATCATCTCCTCGTCGTAGCCGAGGTTGCCCTCGACGACGAAGCCGGGCGCGGCGTTCGCCTGGCCGCTGAAGATCGCCTGGTTGATGCCGAAGCGGTCGAGGCCGTAGTTGAGCGCCTGGCGCACGCGGGCGTCCTCGAGCGGGGTGCCTACGCCCGAACCGATGTTCTTGAACGCCACGTAGTAGACGCGGTCGTTGAGGTACGAGACGAGGTCGACGCCGGGCGCCCCCTCGAGCACCTCGACCTGCTCGGCGGTCAGCCGGTTGGCGATGTCGATCGAACCGGTCTGGATCGCCGCCATGCGGGTCGACGGGTCGGGGATCACGCGGAACTCGACGCCGTCGAGGTACGGCAAGCCCTCCTGCCAGTAGTCGTCGTTGCGCTCGTAGACGATCCGGTCGCCCGCGGTACGCGACACGTACCGGAACGGGCCGGTACCGACCGGGTTCCGCGCGAACGCGTCGAGGCCGACCGCGTTGATGTACTCGTGCGGCACGATCGCCCAGTCGTTGGCGAGCGTGGTCAGGAACACCGCGTTCGGTTCGGGGGTGGTGATCCGCACGGTGTGATCATCGATCGCCTCGACCGAGTCGGCCATGGTGAAGCGTTGGGCGTAGTCGTTCGAGTCGTCCATCCCGGTCTCCCAGGTGGCGACCACGTCGGCGGAGGTGAACGGCTGGCCGTCGTGGAAGGTCACGCCCTCGCGGAGGGTGAACACGTACTCGGTGCCGTCGTCGGAGACGGTCCAGTCGGTCGCCAGCATCGGGGCGACCTCGCCGTCGTCGTCGATCCAGACGAGGCCGTCGTAGAGCGGCCAGGAGGCGTTCGAGGCGGTGCGGTCGGCGGTGCGGGGCATGAACAACGACGTCGGGTCGCTGGACAGCGCCACGCGGAGGGTGCCGCCCTCCTGCGCGAAGGCGAGCGGTAGGGCCGCCATCAGCGCGAGGCCCAGCAGGGTCAGGATGCGCGTCTTCATTCGGTGCATCTCCTTCGGTACACGGGTACGAAACGTACGGTTCGGTTCCGAGCGTCCACGACCCGTTCTCGTGGACGCGAAGCGCCGCCGGCGGACGACCACGGACCTGTTCGTGCGGCGCGCGGGGCGTCGCGGGCGGGCTCGGACGCCCGAGTGTAGCACGACGCTCGGACCGCTCCGTTCAGGCCCCGCCGGCCTCCGCGATCAGGTCCGGACCGCCGCCGAACGGCTCCAGGCCGAGGCGGTGGGCGACCGTCGCCTCGACCGCCGACGCCGGCGCCGTGGCGAGCCGACCCGACGGCACGCTCGGGCCGGAGGCCACCAGGAACCGCAGATCGCCGGGCGCGCCGGGTCGGAAGCCGTGCGTCGAACGGACCCGCGCCGGAGCGGAGAGCCGGTCGGCCGGCTCCTCCGGCGCGACCGCCCGCTCGAACGACGCTCCGTCCGGTGCCACGAAGGCGGCGACCCGGTCGCGCACCACGGGCGGGAGGTGGTCGGGCGCCAACGGTGCGATCCCGTGCTCGGCGAGCCGATCGGCCGCCGCGGCGCGCGCCGCACGGTCGGGCACCAGGGCGTGCAGCACCGCCCCCTCCGTCGCGACCGACGTTCCCGGCAGCAGCCGCTCCGGGCGGAACGCGGTCGTCACCGCGCCGTGACCGTGATCGCTGGTGACGAACAGATCGACCGCGTCGCGGCGCCCCGCCGCCTCGAGTTCGTGCACGAGGGTCCCGACCAGGCCGTCGGCGTACGCCAGCGACCAGAGCGAGAACGGGTCGTCCGGTCCGGCGGCGTGCTGCACCGAATCGGGCGTCAGGATCTCGACGATCGTGAGGTCGGGCGGGGGATCCTGGCTGGCCACGGCGGCGGCGAGACGCATCATGGTGCGGTCGCCCTCGACCTCCGCCAGGAGGTAGTGCAGCCGGTCGCCCGCGTACGCGTCCGGCACCTCGGTGGGCAGTCCGTCCGCGACCGCCCGGGCGAGCCGACCGTCGACGTCCCGCGGTTCGTTCGTGCGCAGCCAGCCCTCGTCGGCGGGGATCGGCTCCAGGTCGCGCGCCCGCTGCAGCATCTCGCCCACCCACCAGGCGCCCCGGAAGGTGCGGGCGTCCTCCGGCCGGACCATGCCGAACCCGAGCACCGCCACGTCGCGGCCGGCGGCCGAGGCGCGCGCGGGCAGGGTGGGCACGGCCACGTCGTCCGGGTTCGCATACCGGAACGCGTCGCCGTCCAGGACGAAGTTTCCGTAGACGCCGTGGCGATCGGGCTCGGTGCCGGTGACGATCCCGACGCGACCGGGCAGGGAGGTGCCGGGCACGTGGGCGCCGAGCGCGTCGACCCGAAGACCGCCGTCGGCGAGGGCGTACAGGTGGGGGAGGTGGGCCCGGTGCCGCGCGAAGGCGTCGGCGCCGAGCCCGTCGATCATGATCAGGACGGTCGGCGTCATGCCGGCACGGTATCGCCGCTCGGCGCGTCGCACGGTCGGCACCGCGGCGAACCTCGCGGACGGCGGTAGGGTGGTCGGCGTCGTGGCGATGTCCCCCGAAGCTCGCGCCCCTTCTACCGCGTCCGCCGGCGGTCGCACCGTACTCCTGTCCGAACGCTTTCCCAGAGCCGCGACGGTGCCCAAGGGCGCGCGCCTGCTGACGCCGGACGGGCGCCTGGCCGCCGTGCTCGGGCGCGCGCACGCCACCCCGGCCGGCGAGGCGAATCGCGACCTGCGCCGTCACGGACGGGCGCCGGCCGAACCGTACGCCCGTTGGCGCGCCTTGGGCGACGCCGTCCGGGAGGTGGTGGGCGACGCCGACCTGCCCGCCTGGCGCCGCACCTTGGCCGCGCCCGTGCGGGAGGCGCTCCGCAGCGGGGCCCGGCCGGACGTCGCTCCCAGCGACCTCTCCGCCGCCACGCTCCGCGCCCTGCAGGTCGCGGAGCGCTACCGCACCCTGCTGCAGGAGGACGACGCCGTCGATCCGGTCGAAGCGTTCCGGGCGGCGGTGGATGCCGGGACCCACCGGCGCGAGCGGCCGTGGGCGGTGGTCGGCGTCGGACGCTGGGACCTCGGCTTCGTGCGCTGGCTCGACGCCGCCGCCGCACCGGGAAGCGTCGCCGTCGTACCGCCCGAGGCCGAGGAGGCGGCTCGCGCCCTCGAGGCCGCGGGCTGGACGCTGCGGACCGACGACGCGCCCCTCCGCCGCAGCGGCGAACGGTGGGCCCGCCGGCTGCTCCGCCGCGATCGCGCCGAGCGGACGCCCGCACCGACGGCGCTCCGGTTCCCGTCGCGCGACGAGCAGCTTCGCCACGTCGCGGAGGACACGAGCCGGGCGCTCGCCGACGGGACGCCCGCTCGCGACCTCGCCTGGATCGTGCGCGATCCGGAGCGGATCCTGGGCGCCGTCGAGGCGCTCGCCTGGGAGACCGGCCTGCCGCTCAGGCCGCGGGTCGACCGGACGCTGGCCGACGCTCCCGTCGGCGGACTGGCGCGCACGCTCGCCGACGCGATCGCCCGTGACGCTCCGTACGAGACCACGGTGCGCACCCTCCGCCACCGCTGCGCCCGACCGCTCGCGCCCGACGTCTGGGCGGCGGTGCGTACCCGAAGGCCGGAAGGGGTCGCCACCTGGACCCGCTTCGATGCGCGCTGCGGCGCCTGGTCCTGGCCGCGACGCGCGCCGGCGGACGCGACCGTGGCCCGCTTTCGAACCGCGCTCGAGGCGCTCCTGCACGACCCGGACGAGGCGTCGCCCGACGACCGGAGCGCCCGCGAGGCGTTGCTCGAGGCGCTTCCCGAGCTCGCGGCCCACGGCGGGGCGGAGACGACGCCGTCCCGGTTCCGCGCCGACCTGGACGACCTGCTGCGCCTCACCCCCGTCGCCGACCCCGCGCCCGATCCGAACGAGCGGGAGGCGATCGAGGTGCTGTCGTACGAAGCGGCGGCGGCCGGCCGCTGGCGCCGCGCCTGGTTCCTCGACCTGAACGAAGGGATCGCCCCCGCTCCGACACGCGACGCCCCGGTGTTCGACTTCGCCGATCGAGCGCGTCTGCGCAGCGCGGGCCTCGACCTGGACGATGCGGTACGGACGGCCCGCCGGGAGGTCGGGGCCTTCGCCGCCGCCCTGCGCGCGGTCGACGGCCCCGCGCTGCTCTGCGTCCCCGCGCACGGTCCGGAGGGCGCGCGCCTCCCGAGTCCGTTCCTCGACGCGCTCCGCGACGCGCCGCCGAGCGTGCCGCCGGCGCGCGCCCCGATCGGGGAGGACGAGCACCTGCGCGACGCGCTCGGCCGTGCCGTCGCCGATGGGGCGCCGGCTTCCCTCGAACCCGGGGCGACCCTCGAGGGGGCGCTGCACGCTTGGCGCGTCGAACGACGGCGCGAATCGTCCGCGCCGCCCGACCGCCACGACGGCGTCACCGGACGGCCGGTCGACGTCGGCCACGTCCGCTTCAGCGCGACCTCCCTCGCCGCCCTCGGTTCCTGCCCGTTCCGCTGGTTCGCGGAGGCCCGCCTCGGACTGCGCGAGATCGAGGAGCACGACGCCGTCCTCTCGCCGCAGCTGCGCGGCCGCCTGGCGCACGGCACCCTCGAGCGGGCCCTGCGGGCCGCCGTCGCCGCGCTCCGCGAGGACGGCACGCTCGGCCCGGAGGGCGGGCCGTCCGGCGACG
>SLSQ01000122.1 GCA_007130355.1 Trueperaceae bacterium | reverse complement strand
GTCGGCGTTCCTCCTCGCCGGCGGAGCCGACGTCGAGGATCCGGCGCAGGACGCGGTTCCGTTCGGGCAAGGCAGGGTCGTCCGGGGCCTCGATCGGCGGAAGCTCGATCGACTCGGGCGGGACGGTCTCCGCCCACGGGCGCGGCACCTCGTACGGCGTGTGCGGGTCGGGGAAGGAGACCCAGGCGGCGAACGGCCGGGCGTCGGCGGCGCGCTCCTCGAGCCACCGTTCCGTTTGGGCGGCGACCAGCCCGGTCCCGGTCGCCTCCGGGTCGACGTCGCTGACCCGGTACGAGATCGCCGGTGCCTGCCGCGGCATGGCGCGGCGCGGGGCGTGGGCGGCGGCGATCTCGGCGTCGCTCTTCGGCCAGGCCATCCCGACCGGCGGGTCGTGCTCCGGCGGGCCGTCGTGGTCGAGCGGACAACGCACGTCGAAGAGGACGAGATCGTCCGGCTCCGCGAAGCAGTGGTCCTTGCCGATCAGGGCGGTACGGAGGCCGGCCTCCTTCCAGGTGCGGAAGGCGTGCGGCGTGCCGGCCGGCATCGGCGTCTCGTTGCGGCGGGCGCCGGTCGCGTGCGGCCAGCGGCCGGAGAGGAGCGCGACGCGGGCGGGGACGCACAGCGGGCTGGGCGTGATCGCGCGGTCGAACGTCGTGCCGTGGGCGGCCAGCCGCTCGAGCGCCGGCGTCGTGCCGGCCGGCCCACCGTACAGCGGGCTGGCGGACGCCTTCATCTGGTCCGCCACGATCAGCAGCACGTTCGGCCGGCGCGCACCCACGGTTCAGATCCGGGCGGCGGAGTCGCGGTCCAGGTAGAGGGTCGCGTGGTCCACGCGCCGAAGGATCGAACCGGGTCGGTCCTCGGAGATCGGTTCGGTGAGGCAGGCGTGCACCGCGTCGGCTTTGCGGGACTCGGGCACGATGCACAGCACGCGCTTGGCGGCGAGCAAGGCGGGGATGGTGAGGGTGATCGCGTGGGTCGGGACCTCGTCGAGCGAGGCGAAGTGCCCCTCGCCGACCTGCTGCCGGCGGCTGACGTCGTCCAGTCGGACCGCCTTGGCCCAGACCGGATCCCCGAACTCGGCGAACGGCGGGTCGTTGAACGCCAAGTGCCCGTTCTCGCCCCAACCGAGCGCGACGGCGTCGGCGGGATGGGCCCGCAGCTCCGCCTCGTACTCGGCGCAGATCGCGGCGGTACGGTCCGGATCGCCCGAGATCGGGTGGAAGGTCGCCCCGTCGACGTGGTCCAGGAAGTGCTCGCGCAGGAAGCGCGGGAACGACGCCTTGTGCTCGGGGTCGATGCCGACGTACTCGTCCATGTGGAAGATCCGGACGCGGGCCCAGTCGACCTCGCGGACCTCGCGCAGGGTGCGCAGGAAGGCGAGCTGGGAGTTGCCGGTGGCGAGGATCAGGTTCGCCTCGCCGCGCTCGCGGATGGCGGCGGTCAGGATCTCCGCCATGTCGTGGGCGGCGGCGGCTCCGAGGTCGGCCTCGCTCGCGTAGACGCGGACCGGAAGTCGCTCGACCCGTTCCTCGCGGACGGGGGTGGGGGCTGGGCTCATGGGGTGGCTCCTTCCGGGGCGCGGTACACGGTGCGTCCCTCGATCACGGTGCGGACCGGCGTCAGGTCCCGGTCCAGGACCACGAGGTCGGCGGACCGTCCGGGCGTCAACGATCCGGTACGGTGCTCGATCCCGAGGAGGCGGGCGGGCGTGCGGCTGGCCATGCGGACCGCCTCGACCAGCGGCACGCCGACCCGCTCGGTCACGATCCGCAGCATGCCGCCCAGCAGCGTGGTGCTGCCGGCGAACGAACTGCGGTCGCGCATCATGCCGACGCCGTCCACCACCTCGTACGTCATCTCGCCCATCGTGAAGGTCGAGCCGTCGGGCAAGCCCGCGCCGCTGGTGGCGTCGCTGATCAGGCAGAGCCGATCGGGACCGAAGGTCCGCCAGGCGAGGCGCATCAGGGTGGGGGGAAGGTGCTTGCCGTCGCCGATCATCTCGCCGGTCAGGGTGGCGGATGCGAGCGACGCCTCGAGCAGGCCGGGCACGCGGTGGGGACCGTCGCGCCAGGTGGTCGACTGGCCGCTCCAGAGGTGGATGACGTGGGCGAGGCCCAGCGCCTCACAGGCCGCCAGCTCGACGTCGCTCGCCTCGGAGTGGCCGGCGGCGGCCACGATCCCGCCCGCGACCAACCGGCGCGTCAGGTCGCGCGCTCCAGGCAGCTCCGGCGCGTACGACACGATGCGGATCAGATCGTCGTAGGCGAGCAGCGCGTCGACGCTGCCATCATTGGGGTTCCGCAGATGCGCGGGGTCCTGCGCGCCGCTCTGGGCGGCGGCGAAGTACGGGCCCTCGACGTGCGCACCCAGCACCCGCGCGCCGGGCCGGTCGGGCGAGGTCCAGCGCCGGGTCGCGTCGAGCGCGTCCAGGATCGCGGGCATCGGCGCGGTCGAGGTGGTGGCCAGCAGCCCGGTCACGCCGTGTCGGACCTGCTCCCGCACGATCGTATCGAACGCCTCGTCGTCGCCGTCCAGGAACGAGCGTCCGAGCGCGCCGTGCGTGTGCACGTCGATCAGCCCGGGCGCGATCCAGGCGCCGGCGACGTCGGTGCGGGGCGCGTCCGCGGGCAGGTCCCCGTCCCGCGCGACGCCGACGATGCGGCCGTCCTCGGTCCAGAGGGCGTGGCCCTCGACCACGCGGTCGGGCAGGATCAGACGCCCGCCGGTCCAGGCGTGCCGGCCGTGACCGGCCCGGCCCTCCTCGGGACCGGATTCGGCCGCGTTCACGACGGACCTTCGGCGGGCGGTGCGGCGTCGGCGCTCGCCGGGGCGGCCGGGGCGCGGCCGAACGGACGCTCCGCCCCGTCGCCGCCGCTCTCGAGGTCGCCGATCCCGTCCAGGTCCAGCTCCTCGGCCCGGTGGCAGGACACGTGATGGCCCGGGGCGAGCTCGCGCAACTGCGGGGTTTCCGTCCGGCAGCGCTCCTCGGCGAACGGGCAGCGCGGATGGAAGTAGCAGCCGGACGGCGGATCGGCGGGGTTCGCGACCTCGCCCGGCAGGCCCTGGAGCGCCGCGCGATGGTCGGGATCGGCGACCGGTACGGCCTTCATCAGGGCGCTCGTGTACGGGTGCTTGGGGCGCCGGAAGAGGTCGTCGGTCGGGGCCAGCTCGGCGATCTTGCCGACGTACATCACCGCCACGCGGTGGCTGATGTGCTTGACGATGCTGAGGTCGTGCGCGACGAACAGGTACGAGAGGTTCAGGCGGCGCTGCAGGTCGAGGAGCAGGTTCAGGATCTGGGCCTGGACCGAGACGTCGAGGGCCGAGACCGCCTCGTCCGCGACCACCAGGCGCGGTTCGAGCGCGAGCGCACGGGCGATCACGACGCGCTGACGCTGCCCGCCGCTGAAGGCGTGCGGGAAGCGGTGCATGTACTCGGGACGCAGGCCGACCAGGTTCAGGAGTTCGGCGACGCGGTCCATCCGTGCCTGCCGGCTGGTGACGCCCTGCACGTAGAGCGGCTCGCCGATGATCTCGAGCAGGTTCTTGCGCGGGTTGAGCGAGCCGAACGGGTCCTGGAAGATCATCTGCATCTCGCGCCAGAGGGGCCGCAGCTCCGATTCGCGCAGCTTGGCGACGTCGACCGTCTCGCCGTCCGCGCGCCGGAAGAGGACCTCGCCGGCGGTCGGGTCGAGGGCACGCAGGACGCAGCGTGCGGTGGTGGTCTTGCCGCAGCCGCTCTCCCCCACCAGGCTCAGGATCTCGCCCTCGTGCACGTCGAACGAGACGTCGTCGACCGCCCGCACCTGGCCGACCACACGCTGAAAGAAGCCGCCGGTGATCGGGAAGTGCTTCTTCAGGTTGCGTACCTGGAGCAGCGGCGGACCGCCGGGCACGCGGTCGTCGCCGTCGCCGCGGTGGTCCGTACGTTCGGCGGGCGCGGAACCCGGCGCGGTCTCGCTCATGCGGCGTCCTCCTCGGCCTGGTCGTGGTGCAGGAAGCAGGCGACCGGCGGACGACCGTCGACCGACGCCATCGCCGGCATCGCCACGTCGCACCTGCCCGGCATCGCGTCGGGGCAGCGCGGATGGAACGGACACCCGGTCGGCCGGTGCAGCGGATGGGGGATGCTGCCCGACACGGTCGGGAGCGCCACGCGCGGTTCGGCGTGCAGGCTGGGGACGCTCTGCAGCAGCGCCCGCGTGTACGGGTGCTGCGGTGCGTGGAAGATGTCCCGTACCGGTCCCTGCTCCATGACGCGTCCGAGGTACATCACCACCACGTGGTCGGCGAGCTGAGCGATGACGCCCAGGTCGTGGGTGATGAAGACGATCGAGGAACCGTGGTCGCGCTGCAGGTCCTTGAGCAGTTCGAGGACCTGCGCCTGGGTGGTGACGTCGATCGCGGTGGTCGGTTCGTCGGCGACCAGCACCGACGGGTTGCACGACAGCGCCAGCGCGATCACGGCCCGTTGCCGGAGGCCACCCGAGAGCTGCCACGAGTAGGCGTCGAACCGCTGCTGCGGGTTCGGCATCCCGACTTCGGCGAGCTTCTCGATCGCGATCCGTTTCGCTTCGCGCCGGCCGACCCGCTGGTGCAGCAGGATCGCCTCGACGATCTGGTCGCCGATCGAGTGGAGCGGGCTGAACGATGCCATCGGCTCCTGCGGGATCAGGGCGATGTCCCCGCCGCGGATGCGGCGGATGGCGCGTCCCTGAGGGCGCAGCGTGGCGAGGTCGACGTCGATCGCCTTCTTACCATCGCCGGCCGGGCGACGGTAGCGGATTTCGCCGGCGACGATCCGGCCGGGGTGCTGCACCAGCCGCATCACCGATTTCATGGTGATCGACTTGCCGCACCCGCTCTCTCCGACGATGCCGAGCACCTCTCCGGGGTGCAGGTCGAAGTCGACGCCGTCGACGGCGCGGACGACGCCTTCGTCGGTCGCGAAGTGCGTCTTGAGGCCACGGACCGACAGGATCGGCTCGCCGGGCCGTTCGGGCGCGGCCGTCCGGTCGGCGTCGCGCGCGCGGTCGGGGTCGCGGTCAGTTCGCGTAGGGGTCTGCTGCATCGCGCAAGCCGTCTCCGAGGATGTTGAGGGCGAGCACCGCGATGATCACGAACGCTCCGGGAAGGAGCAGCCACGGCGCGTTGACGACGGACTGGAGGTTCTGGGCCTCCTGCAACATGACGCCCCAGCTGATCGCGGGCGGGCGCAGGCCGAGGCCGAGGAAACTGAGGAACGTCTCGTTCAGGATCATGAGCGGGATCGCGAGGGTCACCGCCGCGATGATGTGGCTGGTGAACGACGGCACCATGTGCGAGAAGATGATCCGCACGCGGCTGGCGCCGACCAGACGGGCGGCGGTCACGAAGTCCTCCTCGCGGAGCGACAGGAACCGTCCGCGCACCTCGCGTGCCAGCCGGGTCCAGCCGAGCAGCGCCAGGATGATCGTGATCGCGAAGTACACCAGCGTCACCGGCCAGGTTCGGGGGAGCGCCGCCGATAGCGCGAGCCAGACGGGGATCGGCGGCAGCGCCTGGAGCAGTTCGATGATCCGCTGGATGATGTTGTCGGTGAGGCCGCCGAAGTAGCCGGAGATCCCGCCCAGGATGATGCCGAGCAGGGTGCTGAGGGCGACGGCGACCAGCCCGATCGACATCGAGATCTGGGTGCCGTACATCAGCCGGGACCACTGGTCGCGCCCGAGTCGGTCGGTGCCGAGCAACGCCGGCGTCTCGCCCGGTGGCGCGCCGGCGAAGCCGATCAGGTGCCGGTCGGTCGGGATCAGGCCGAGGAAGCGGTACTCGAACCCACGCACGAAGAAGCGGACCGGGTAGCGGACCTCGTCGTCGATCACCCACTCCATCCGCAGTGTGCGCTGGTTGCGCTCGCCGACCACGCCGTAGACGAACGGCATCGTCAGCTGCCCGTCGTGCACCACCCGAATGAACTGCGTCGGGATGTAGGCGCGGCGGGCGCTGGTGGCGTACGGGTCGGTGGTCGCGAAGAACTGCGGCGAGATCGAGATCAACGCGATCAGGCCGATCAGCCAGAGGCAGAACACCGCCAGCTTGTGCTTGCGGAACCGCCACCAGGTCATCTTCCAGGCGGGGGCGACGTAGACCTGGGAGGTGGCGTCGGTCTTGGCGGCCATCTCAAGCACCGTCCATTCGGATGCGGGGGTCGAGGAGGGCGAGCAGCACGTCGCTCACGAGCGTGCCGACGACGGTCAGGATGCAGTAGATGAGGATGATCGTGCCGGCGAGGTACATGTCCTGCCCGACCAGCGCGCGCAGCAGCAGCGGGCCGATCGTCGGCAGGCTCATCACCACGGCGACCACCAGGCCGCCGGAGAGCAGCTGCGGGAAGTACCAACCGAGCGTGCTCACGACCGGGGCGATCGCAACGCGGGTCGGGTACTTGAGCACCAGCTTCCACTCCGGGAGGCCCTTGGCGCGCGCCATCTCGGTGTACGGCTTGCCGAGCTCGTCGAGCAGGTTCGCGCGCACCACGCGCGCGATCTGGGCGGTCCCGGCGGTTCCGAGCACGATCATCGGGAGCCAGATCTTGCCCATCATGTCGGCGAAGCGGGCCCAGCTCCACGGCGCCTGCTGGAACTCGGGGCTGAACAAGCCCGTGACGCTGAGACCGAAACTGTCGAAGGCGATCCACATCAGCACCAGCGCCAGCAGGAAGTTCGGGGTCGCCAGGCCGATGTAGTTGAGCACGGTGAAGACGTAGTCGATCACCGAGTACTGGCGCGTGGCCGAGATGATGCCGATCGGAATCGCGACGACCCAGGTGAAGATCAGCGAAAGGGTGGTGAGGGCGAGGGTCAAGAGGAGGCGCTCGCCGATCAGCTCCGCGTTCGACCTTCGCCACTCGAACGAGTAGCCGAGGTCCCCCTGGAGCAGGTTGCCGACCCAGAGGAAGTACTGAACGTACACCGGCTGGTCCAGGCCGTATTGGCGCCGGAGCGAGTCGATCTGGTCCTGGGTGATGGTGGTGCCGCCCTGGGCGAGTTCGGCGATGTAGCTGGTCAGATAGTCGCCCGGGGGCGCTTGGATCAGCACGAAGGCGATGATCGAGAAGATAAAGAGCAGGAGCGGTACGACCATCAACCGCTTGAGAATGAACCAGTGCATCCGGTCTCCGTGGCTGTACCGCGTGTCGGGGCGCGGCCCTGGGCGCGGCGCGTCTGCGGCGCCGAGCGGCGGGGAGGCGTCCGGAACCCCGTCACGGGGTTCCGGACGCCGGTCAGACGAAGGGGCGTCGGGTCAGCGGGCGAAGAAGAACTGCTCGGGCCGCGCGTCGCCGGGGGTCCGGAGCGGCCAGTCGTTCGCGACCAGGTCCGGCACGTTCATCAGGGCCTGGCTCTTGACGACCACGCCCTGGATCATCGGCGTGAGGCCGACGGTCCCGATCGAGAAGTGCTCGGTCGCGACGATCCGGTTGAGTTCCTGCGCGAGCTCGATCTGCTCCTCGACGCCGACCGACTTGGCGGTGTCGATGATCTCGACGATGCGGGCGATGGCGCCTTCCGGCTCCCAGCCCTGCTCGCCGCCGGTGTTCAACCAGGTGCGGTTCTCGACGGCGAAGATGGTGGCGGGATCACTGCGCGGGTCGATCTTCGGGTTGCCGGTGAACGGGAACGCGCTGGTGTCCTCGTTCCAGATCTCCATGATCAGCTCGTTGCTGTCGCGCATGGTGAAGTGCGCGCTGCGTTCGCGGACCT
>SLSQ01000222.1 GCA_007130355.1 Trueperaceae bacterium | reverse complement strand
GCATCTACATCGCCATCCTGGTCCTGCACGTCGCGGGCGTAGTACGGCACCAGATCGGCAAGGGCGACGTGCTGTCGCGGATGGGCGTCCGCGCCTTCGCCGGCAAGGGCGGGCGCGAGGGGTCGACGAGAAGCTAGCGGGAAGCGCACACTAGGACCCTAGGATCAGGAGTCCCCGGCTCCTAGGCGGACCGTTCCGTGCCGCACCGCCGCACCGCCGCACCCCCGCACTGCCGCACCGCCGTATCGCACTGCCGCCGGTCCCCGCCCGCGCAGACGGCCCTACTCCGAAGCCGTCCGTTCCCCCGCCCGCACCACGAACGGCAACCGATTCGCCAGCGGCGGAAGCGGGCAGGTCGCGAACGCCGAGTGCGCGCACGGCGGGTGGTGCGCCCGATGGAAGTCCAGAACGGCGTTCTCGTTCGCATCGGGCGCGGCGACGGTCAGGAACCGCCCGGCGCCGTAGCTCTCCGTACCGCTGCCCGCGTCCCGGAAGTTCACGAACAGCTGCTCGCCCGACCAGGTGGCCAGCAGAGCGTGCTCGACCCCGTCCCGTTCGAACCGGAGGCGGCCGGCGGCGGGCGTGGCGAGCACGTCGCCCAATTGCGTGACGATCGGGACCGTCTCGCCTTCGGCCGCGGGCTCGAAGAGGGCGGGGAGGACCCATCCGGGTTCCAGGTCGTACCAGGCCACACCCCGGTTCGGATCGTGTTCGGCGGCGCGGGCGGGGTCGAACACGCGCACCCCGCGCCGGTCGCCGCGAATCAGCACGGCGAAGCGGGCAGCGTCCGCCTCCGGACCCGACGCGAAGGTGCGCTCTCGGTCGTGCACGATGGCCGGCTCCCCGACCGGAACGCCGTTCTCCCAGAGCGGTTCCGGACCTTCGGGCGCGACGGTCACGGTCGTGCCTTCGCGGCGGAGCGTGGCGGCGTGGCCGGCGAACGGGGCGGGCAGGCGCACCGCCGCGTCCGCGTCGCTGCCGGCGAGGGTCGGGCCTTCGTCCAGCCAGACCAGGGCCTGGATCGCCCACCAGCCGTCGGGCGCGGTCAAGCGCCCCACGTACGCGTCGCGCCAGGAGGCCAGGGCGTCGCGGGCGGCGGGTTCGGTCGCGGGATCGGCGGAGGGAGTGGCGGCGGCGCGGTCGGGCGCGAGGGCGGGTTCGGGCACGGGGGTCACCTCGGACTGGGGCGGTGCGAGCGGTCGTCGCTCCGGTGCGTGACGTCGGCATCTGGATGCGGATCGTGGGCGGCCGAGGCTCGGCGTCGCTCGGCCCACGTGCCGGACGCTCGCGCGAGCGTGGCGTACGAGCGGTAGGGTATCCGCCACCGCGTCCGGAACCAACCGGACGCCGTACGGAGGTGTGCCGCCGAAGGGGTGAGGGGTGCGGCGTTCCGACGCGGCCGACGTGCGATCGGTGCTGTAACGGAAATGGGACGTAGGACCTGGCTCGTAATCGTTTTGGAACGGCCATAATCGTTCTATGACGAGCGTCACAGCGCGTACGCCGATCGGACAAGCGTGGTTGCTCGACGTGCTCGATCTCCCGGTTCCTCCGCCCCACACGTTCAGTTACGTCCGAAACGGCGCGCGGAGGACGGAGCGGATCGACGGAAGGACGATCGAATCGTATCCACCGCAGTACGCGGTGGAGGACCGGCCGGTCGCGCACCTCAAGTTCGCGCTGCGTCGCGAACCGTACGATCTCGGCGTCGTCATCGCCGCCCTCGAACGGCTCGATCCTCGAGAGTGGATCGCCTGGCACGAAGCCGAGCCGACCGGGAAGTACTTTCGTCGCGCGTGGTTCTTCTACGAGACGTTCGTCGGCGACAGGCTCGACCTGCCCGACGCGAAGGTCGGCGACTACGTGCCCGCCTTGGCCCCGGAAAGGCACATCGTAGCGGGCGGGCGGAACAGTCGCCGACATCGCGTCGTCGACAACCTCCTCGGGGGTCCGGACCTGTGTCCGACGGTTCGGCGCACGCCTTCGACGCGACCGATCTGGAGCGCCTGACCGAGCTGCAAGGGGAGATCGTGGATCCCAGGTACGCCGTCACAGGACGGCGATCGACGCAGACCTTCGTGGGTGCGACCGTCGCTGGCTACCGGGAGGACGTGCACTACGTGTGTCCTCGCCCCGAGGACGTGCCTCGGTTGATGCGCGGTTGGAACGACCTGGTCGAACGTACGGTGCTCGGTTCCGTCCATCCTGTCATCGCCGCAGCCGTCGCGTCGTTCGCCTTCGTCCTCGTGCACCCCTTCGACGACGGAAACGGACGTTTGCACCGCTTCTTGATTCACGCGTGCCTGGCTCGTAGGTCGTTCGGACCCGACGATGTCGTCCTGCCCGTATCCGCAGCGATCTTGCGCGAACGGCGCCGATACGACGAAGTTCTCGAATCCGTGTCGGCTCCGATCCACGAGCGCGTGCCGTGGCGGTGGACGGAGACGAACGAGATCGAGGTGGACGCGGCCGGGACCGGTGGGCCCACCCGGAACCTCTACCGCACGTTCGATGCCACGGAGATGGTCACGTTCCTGTTCGCCTGCATCGCCGATGCGGTCGAACAGGATCTCGTCGAGGAACTCGGCTTCTTGGCCGTGTTCGATCGTGCCGTGGCTCGGGCTCGCGACGTCGTCGACATGCCCGATCCGCGCCTGACGTTGTTCGTACGTTTGGTCCTCCAGAACGGAGGCACCTTGTCCGCGCGCAAGCGATGGAGGTTCGAGGAGCTCACGGACGACGAGGTCGCGGCGATGGAAGTCGCAGTCCGGTCGGCAAGGGATAGCGTGGCGCTGGAGCGCGACGATGCGTACGTGAACGATTCGATACGAGGCGATCCGTAAGCGAAATGCCACGGACGTACGCGTTCTTCCACGCTCGGGGCGCGTCGATTCGAGATCGGTGATGCGCGCGACCGGAACCGTGGTCGTGCAGCGCGACGCGACGGTCCGGACCACCGTCCGGCCCTTCGAAGGTGGACGAACGGCGTCCCGGCGGAAGCGTGTCCTTGCTACCGGCGGCTCGACGCTCGTCCAGCGGCGTCCGTCCGGACCTCACGCCGTCGCGATCGTCCCCAAGCGCCATGCGTCCACGCCTCCGACGTACCCGCCGCTCTCCTGCCGCACGATCAGGCTCGGTCGCGCGAAGTTCGATGCGAACGGCCCTTCCCGCAGCGTCTCGACGGTCCGGCCCTCGGCGCGCAGGGCCTCCGCGACGCCGCCTGCGGCGCGGTCGTCGAGGTACGCCACCTCGCCGGTCTGCACGATGCGTGGGACTTCGGTCGCGCGTTGCGGGGAGAGGCCGTACACGAGGTGCGCGACCAGCACCTGGGCGATCGCGCCCGGGATGCGCGGACCGCCGGGCGCGCCGACCGCGAGGACTGGACGACCGTCCCGGAGCAGGACCGTGGGCGCACCGTTCCAGACGGCCCGCTTTCCGGGCGCGACCGCGTTCGGGTGTGGCGGTGCGTCGGCGAACTGGTGCAAGGTGTTGCCCAGCAGGAGCCCGGTTCCGGGCGGTACCACTGCGGCCCCGAACGGGTAGCCGAGGGTGAACGTCGCCGCGATCATCGTTCCGTCCGCCGTCGCGACGTTCACGTGCGTGGTCGAGGCTCCCGCGTCGGTGCGGGCCGGACCGGCGTGCTCTCCGACCCGAGGGTAGCCGGGCGCGCTCAGGTCGCGGCGGGGGAGGGGACCGCCGCGGGCGAGGGCCAGATCGGCACGGCGCGCCGCGGCGAGTTCGGGATCGCCGTAGGCGGCGAGGGGCGCGTCCACGAAGCGTGGGTCGCCGTGCTGTTCGCGATCGAGGAACGCGGCGCGCTGCGCGTCGGCGATGCGTGCGTAGTAGGCGGCCGAACCGAGCGGCGTCTCCTGAGGATCCAGGTCGTCGAGGATCGCGAGCATTTCGAGCAGGCTGGGGCCGGCGCTGGCGACGGGACCGGCGTGCACTTCGTAGCCGCGGAACGTCGCCGTCGGGACGGGCGAGCGCGGGGCCGGCTCGAGCGCCGCGAGGTCGGCGGGGGTCACGGGACCGCCGTCGCGCGCGATCCGTTCGCAGATCGCACGTCCGGTGGGGCCGACGCGGAGTTCGTCCAGCCCGTGTTCCGCCACCCGCTCCAAGGTGGCGGCCAGCTCGGGCTGGGGGAACGGGTCGGCCGGAGCGCGCTGGGAGGCGGACGCCTGCGGGGGGAGGCCGTCGTGCGGCAGGAACAGGGCGGCGGCGCCCGCATCTTCGCGCAGCAGGCGCCCGTGGGAGGCGATCATCAGCGCCGTGTACCAAGCGACCGGTTCCCCGTCGCGGGCCGCTCGGATCGCCGGGTCCAGCAGGGAACCGAGGTCGCGGGTGGCGCCCGCCGCGTGGAGGCCGGTCCAACCGGTCAGGGCGGTCGGGACGGGCGTGGCGCCGACGCCGCGCATCGGGCGCGGTCCGTGTCCCGCCGCCTGCGGACCGACGGCGCTCGCGTCGATCGCGCACGGCGGTTCGCCCGGGACGGCGACGATCGCGGCGCCGTGCCCGCCGAGCCCGCTCATGAACGGCTCGACGACCGACATCGCGGCGAGGATCGCGATCGCGGCGTCGTGGGCGGAGCCTCCGGAGGCGAGCACCTCGCGGCCGATGCGCGCGGCCGTCGGGTGCATCGCGGTGACGACGGAGGGGCCGGCGGGGAGTTCGCGTCCGATCGCTTCGCTGCTCGACGTGGGCATGGGAACGGTCCTTCCTGCGGGTTCGAGCGCCGGTTCGGCGACGGTCGACACCGACTGCATGACATCCTGACATGTCACCCACCATGCTATCTTGCGAACGCAAGAAGCGATCGGGCAGGACGGAAGGGAGTTCACCGTGCCGCATTCATTGCTCGACCTCTCGGGGCGCGTCGCCGTCGTCACCGGTGGGGGCGGACACATCGGAGGCGCCAGCGCGCGTGCCCTCGCGGAAGCCGGTGCCGACGTCGCCGTCGTCGACATCCGCGAGGAGGCCGCGAACGCCGTCGCCGCGCAGGTCGCCGAGTTCGGCCGTCGCTCGCTCGCCGTGGTCGGCGACGCCAGCCGTTACGAGGCCGTGCGCGCGACAGCGGACGAGGTGCTGGACGCGTTCGGCCGCATCGACGTGCTGGTCAACGTCGCCGGCGGAAGCGAGCCGCGGCCGTTCCTCGAGCTCGGTCCCGACGACTACGAACGCGCCTTCCGCCTGAACATGATGAGCGCTTGGGCATGGAGCCACTGTGTCGCGCCGCAGATGATCGGCCGCGCGCACCAGCGGATCGTGAACATCGCGTCGATCTCGGGCAAGCACGGCGGCGGTCCGCCGGCCACGGTCAGCAAGTCCGCCTACGCGTCGGCCAAGGGCGGGGTCATCGGCCTCACCAAGGGCTTGGCGAGGGAACTCGCGCCGGACGTGACCGTCAACTGCGTCTGCCCCGGCCTGATCCACACGACGAACACCTCGCGCATCACCGAAGGACCCGACCGGGACGCGATCCTGAGTACGATTCCCAAGGCCCGCTTCGGCGCGCCCGAGGACGTCGCGGCGGCGGTGCTATTCTTCGCCTCGAACGGCGCAGATTGGATTACCGGCGAGATTACCGACGTGAACGGTGGCCAGTACATCGACTGACGCATCCGCCGTACCGAAAGGGCTGAGACGACCGTGAAGGGGAACGGAGAACTCGGACGACTGCCGGCGTTCCTCGCGGAGCGCGAGGGGCGCCTCGGTCCCAAGCAGAAGCGCGTCGTCGAGTTCCTACGCGCGAACCCGTTGGCCGGAGCCGGCGTCACGATCGAACAGATCTCCGAACAGCTGGAGGTCAGCGTCTCGACCGTGATCCGGACCGCGAAGGAGCTCGGCTACTCCGGATTCGGAGCCCTGAAACGCGATCTGCGCGCCACCTACCTCGCGACGCTCGATCCGCTCGACCAGGCGCACGACCGCAGCTCGGGCGCCGTCGACCCCGACCTGGTCAGCGCGCAGCTCCGTCGCGACCTCGCGAACATGCAGGAACTGGTCGACGGGTTGGACGTCGAGGACGTCGAGGGGCTCGCCAGGTCGATCGTGTCGGCCCGGCGGACGATGGTCGCGTCGACCGGCAGCTACGCCTCGGTCGGACACGTGCTCGTGCACCTGTGCCGTTTCCTGGGGCACGACGTGCGGCTCGAGGTGCGCGGCGGAAGCTACCTCGCGCACGAGACGGCGAACCTCGGCCCGCCGGACCTCCTGATCGTCATCGGCTTCTGGCGCGACCGGGCGTCGCACCTACGGATCGCGCAGCACGCGCGCTCCAAGGGCGCGCGGGTGGTGGCGCTGACCGACTCGCGCTCGTCCGCGCTCGCTCAGGCGGCCTCGCACGTGATCGACCTGCCGGTCGAGAGCACCGCCTTCTACCAGTCGATGGTCGCGGCCCTCGCCTTCGTGTACGCCGTCGTGAACGCCGTGTGGCAGTTGGATCGGGAGCGCAGCGAGGCGGTGGCCCGCGACGCGCAGAGCCTGTACCGCGACCTGGAGCCGTTCTTGTCCCGCTCGAGCGGCTGGCCCGACTGACGCGGCACGCGCGCCGCTCCGCGGCCGAAGCACGCTCCGTCGCACGTGCGCGAAGCGCCTCCCGGACGCCACGGCGTCGCTTGGAGAGCCGTACGCGTCGTGCTGGGTGCTGGGTGCTGGGTGCTGGGTGCTGGGTGCGGGACGACCCCGCGACCGACAATGATAGGTCCGTCTTGCAATTGATGACACGATGACATAGCATCGCCTTCGTAAGTCACATTCAAGGCTTGCAGAAGGAGGACGGAGATGCGTTCCACATTCCGTACCGCGGTCCTGGCCGTGTTCCTGCTCGGCGCGACGCTGATCGGTTCGGCGTTCGCGCAGAGCGATGGCCGGCTCGTGATCGTTCGGCCGAGCGACGCGATCTCGCTCGATCCGCACCGAGCGACCACCGCACCCGAAGTCTGGGTCTACAACAACATCTACGAAACGTTGGTCGTGCTCGACGAGGAGATGGAGATCGTCCCGGGCCTCGCGCACTCCTGGGAGATCATCGACGAAGAACGCACCCGCTTCTTCCTGGAAGAGGGCGTGCAGTTCCACGACGGCACGCCGTTCAACGCGGAGGCCGTCGCCTTCACGCTCGAACGCGCGATCGATCCCGAGGCGCCCGCCCGCGGCGCGTCGTGGCTGGGCCCGATCGTGGGCGCCGAGGTCGTCGACGAGCACACCGTCGACATCGTCACCGACGGTCCGCTCGGCCCGCTGCTGAACCACCTCAGCATGGTGTTCGTGGTCGGCATCGTCAGCCCGACCGCGGTCGAGACCTACGGCGACGACTACGGACGCAATCCGGTCGGGACCGGACCGTTCGAGTTCGTGAGTTGGGAGTCCAACCAGTCGATCCTCCTGAAGCGCAACGAGAACTACCGACTCGGCGCGCCCGAGCTCGAAGAGGTCGAGTTCCGGGTCGTGCCCGAGGAGGGCTCGCGCATGCTCGCCTTCATGCGCGGCGACGCCGACATGCTGCTCCGTGCCGCTCCGGCCGAACTTCCGATGCTCCGTGACGACCCGCGCGTCACCGTCTACGACACGCCCGGACTGCGCGTCGTCTACATCGGCCTGAACTTCGAGCAGGCGCCCACCGACGACCCGCGCGTCCGTCAGGCCCTGGCGCACGCGATCGACGTCGACGCGATCAACGCCTTCGTCGTCGAGGACGCCATGGTCGAGGCCACCGGCGTGATCGCCACCGGCGTGTTCGGCTTCGCCGAGACGGACGTCGTCGAGCGCTACGCCTACGACCCCGAGCGGGCGCTCGAACTGCTCGCGGAGGCCGGCTACACGCAGGACGGCAGCGGCCGGCTGGTGGACGAAGCCGGAGAGCCGCTGCGCCTGGTGCAGTGGGCCTCGCAGGGCCGCGACCTCAAGGACCGCGAGCTCAGCGAGACGATCTCGGCGCAGCTGCGTGAACTCGGCGTCACGATCGACTACGTGCAGCGCGAGTGGGGCGCCTACCTCGCCGCGCTCGAGACCGACGACGCGGACTACAACATGTTCACCATGGGCTGGGTCACCCTCACCGGGGACGCCGACTTCGGCCTGTACACGAACTTCCACTCCGGATTCGCCACGAACCGCGCGAACTACGACAACCCGGACGTCGACGCCGACCTGAACCTCGCCCGGCAGAGCCTCGACCCCGAAGAGCGCCTGGCTGCCTACGCCCGCGTCCAGCGGCAGGTGGTCGAGGACGTCGTGTGGATCCCGATCTACCAGACCCAGGAGACCGTCGTGGTCCAGGAGTGGGTGCACGGCTACGTCCCGCACCCGGGCGAGTACTACGTCCGGCTCGCTCCGATCGTCCTGGAGCGCTGAGCCCGACCGCACCATGCCCACGTCGTTCGATCGCCATCGAACGCAGGAGAGGCTGACCGTCACGGTCGGCCTCTCCTCCTGCTACGGACGGAGGTCCCGATGTACGCCTACGTGATCCGAAGGATCCTCTGGGCGCTTCCGGTGCTCATCGGCATCACCTTCACGATCCACACGGTGCTCAGCCTCACGCCCGGCGACCCGGTCCGAATCATGCTGGGCGAAACGGCGACCGAAGCGCAACTGGCCGCGGCGCGTGCCGAGATCGGTCTCGACCGACCGTTCTTCGCTCGCTACGTGCACTACGTGTCGAACCTGCTCCAGGGCGACTTCGGGCAGTCGTACCGCAACCGCCGCGCGGTGATCGACGAGATCGCCGACGCCATGCCCGCCACCGCCAAGCTCGCCCTGGCCGCGATGGTGCTGATCATCGTCATGGGCATACCGAGCGGAATCGCCTCGGCGGTGCACAAGGGAACCTGGTTCGACGGGCTGCTCACGACCGTGGCGCTGGTGGGCCTGTCGATGCCCGTGTTCTGGATCGGCCTGATCTTCATCTACGTATTCGGATTCCACTGGCCCGTCCTGCCGATCGGCGGCATGCGCGACGGGTTCGCGAGCTATGTCCTCCCTTCGATCACGCTCGCCCTCAACAGCTACGCCATGATCTCCCGCCTCACCCGCAGCAGCGTCCTGGAGACGCTCGGCGAGGACTACATCCGCACCGCCCGGGCCAAAGGGCTGGGCTCCCGCGTCGTGCTCTGGAAGCATGCCCTCAAGGCCGCCTTCATTCCGATCGTGACCGTCATCGGGTTGCAGTTCGGCCTGCTCATGGGCGGCGCCGTCCTCACGGAGACGGTCTTCGCCTGGCCGGGTATCGGACGATTGATGGTGGACGCGATCATGACCCGCGACCTCCTGGTGGTCCAAGGCTCGGTCGTCGTCCTCGCCCTCGTGTTCGTGACGGTGAACCTCCTCGTCGACCTCGCCTACTCGGTTCTCGACCCCAGGATTCGGTACTCATGACCGCGACGACCGCCCCCACCGGCTTCCGCATCAGGAACCGGGCGCTGGCCCGGTACCTGAAGAACCCTGCCGCCGTCGGCGCGACGATCTTCCTGATCCTGGTCGTGCTGGCCGCGATCTTCGCACCGCACCTCGCACCGTTCGACCCGTTCCAGCAGCATCTCCCCGACCGGCGCGCCGCGCCCAACGAGACGTACTGGCTCGGTGCCGACGAGTTCGGGCGCGACATCCTCTCCCGGATCCTCTACGGCGCCCGCGTCGCGCTCCGTACCGGGATCGTCTCTACCGCGATCGGGCTCGTGGCCGGCGTCCTCCTCGGCACCATCGCCGGGTACGTCGGCGGCATCGTGGACGACCTGATCATGCGGGTGATGGACGTGCTCCTCGCCTTCCCGTACCTGCTGCTCGCCATCGCGATCGTCAGCGCGCTCGGGCCCAGCGAGTTCAACACCCAGCTCGCCATCGCCATCTGGACGCTCCCGACGTTCGCCCGTCTGATCCGTGGCACGGTCCTGTCGCTACGGAGCAAGGAGTACGTCGAGGCGGCCGGCGCGCTGGGCGCGGGCCACGTCGGCATCGTCGTGCGCCACGTACTGCCGAACACGATCACCCCGATCATCGTGTACGGCGCCGTGTTCATCGCGCGCGCCATCATGCTCGAGGCGGCCCTCAGCTTCCTGGGACTCGGGGCGCAACCCCCGATCGCCTCGTGGGGGAACATGATCGCGGAGGGTCGGAACTACCTCCGGATCGCACCGCACATCATCACCATGCCCGGCATCGCGCTCACCCTGACGGTCATCGCCGTGAACCTGGTGGCCGACGGCCTGTCCGATGCGCTGGGCACGCGCTCGAAAGGGGCATGACCGTGCCACGAAGCGTCTTTCTCGACGAACTGACCTGGACCGAGGTAGAACGGAGCCTGCATGCCGGGCGCGACCGGCTGGTCGTGCTCCTCGGAAGTACCGAGAACCACGGCCCCCACGCGCCCCTCGGGACCGACACGATCATCGCCCGCGGCGTGGGTCGGCGCTTGGCCGAGCGGATCGACGCGCTCGCCACCCCGCCCCTTCCGTTCGGGTACGCCGCGCACCACCTTTCCTTCCCCGGCAGCGTCAGCCTCACGAACCGCACGTTGGCCACCGTCCTGGTCGAACTCGTGACCACGCAGGCACGGCACGGCTTCCGCTCGTTCGTGTTCCTCAGCGGCCACGGGGGCAACCGCATCGCGATCGAACTCGCCCGCAGCGAACTGCTGGACGTCGTCCCCGACGCCACGCTCGTGCACGCGCACATGCTGGCCGTCCAGACCGCCCCCGCCTTCACGGGCGCGGTACAGGACCGTTGGCCCGCCCGACTCTCCGACCCGTGGGGCGCGCACGGCGGCGAGCAAGAGACGGCCGCCGTGCTGGCCGAACGGCCGGACCTGGTCGACCTGGACCTCGCTCCCCCCGTCGTCGACATGACCGATTACCTCGCCGCCACACGCGACCCCGCCGTCACCTCCGTCGCCCGGGACCTCCGTTCCCACGTGCCCCACGGCACCTGGGGCGACCCGCGCGGCGCGACCGCCGAACAGGGCGAACTGTTCCTGGACGCGGTGGCCGAAGAGCTGGCGGGCCGCGTCCAGGCCCTCCTACCGCCCCTGAGCCAAGGATCCCGACCATGACGCACGCCGAACCTTTCGCCTCCCTCCCTGCCGAGCAGGTCGATGCGGACCGCCTCTGGCGGCACCTCGAACCGTTCGCCACCACCGTACGTACCTCGGGCAGCCCCGAAGAGGCCGCAGCGTTCGACTACGCCGAACGGGTGCTTCGCTCCGCCGGCTACCAGATCCGGCGCCTCGAGCACCCCGGGTTCGTCAGCGTGCCCGGATCCGCTTCGCTCACCGTCGGGAGCGACGACGTGTCGTGCATCACGCACGCCTTGGCCGCCCCGACCCCGGGCGTCACCGCGCCCCTCGTGGCCGACGACGCGCCCGACGTATCGGGCCGGATCGCGATCGCGCGAGGCATCGCCAGTCCCAGCGCCGTCCGCTCCCTGTGGCTGCGCGGCGCGTCCGGCGCCGTGTTCGTCAACGCCGAGCAACGCTACGAGATGGGCGTCAGCCCCGTCTGGGGCAGTCCCGACGACGAGGCGCGCCGCGAGCTGCCCGCGATTCCGGTCGTGTCCGTCGCCGCCGATGCAGCGGCCCGTCTCGACGCCGGCGTCGCGAACGCCGAACCGGCCACCCTGCGCACCGAGGTCGACACCGGGTGGAGGTCCCTACCGCTGCTCGAGGCCACCCTGAAGGCCGAGTCCGGCGACGGGAGCCTGGTCCTCTTCAGCGGCCACGTCGACGCCTGGCACCTCGGCGCCATGGACAACGGGGCCGCGAACGCGACGATGCTCGAGGTCGCCACCGTCCTGGCGGGCCGACGTGCGGAACTGCGGCGCGACCTCCGAATCGTCTTCTGGTCCGGCCACTCGCACGGCCGCTACGCAGGGAGCCAGTGGTACGCCGACCACCACGACGAGGAGCTCCGCACCCGGGCGCTGGTGCACGTCAACATCGACTCGGTCGGCGGGCGCGGCGCGACGGACTTGACGCAGGCCCCGTGCATGCCGGAGACGTACGACGTCGCCGCCGACGTCATCTCGACCGAGAGCGACCGGCCGTACGAAGGGGTCCGCTACGGCCGGGCCGGCGACCAGAGCTTCTGGGGCCACGGCGTGTCGAGCGTCTGGATGGGGCTGTCCGAACAGCCCGCCGTCCCCTCCGTCGCGAGCGACGCGTTCGGCGCGCTGTTCGGAGGGACGCGGGCCGGCGGGTTCGGATGGTGGTGGCACACGCCCGAGGACACGATCGACAAGGTCGACCCGGAGCTCCTGGCCCGCGACTGCCGCCTCTACGCGCGCCTGATCCATCGGCTCTGCGCCGCGACGGTCCTTCCCCTCCGCTACAGCCGCACCGCGCGCGACCTGCACGGGCGGCTGGAGGACCTCGCGACCGCCGTCGGCGACGCTGCCGACCTGTCGCGGGCCGTCGAACGCAGCGCCGAGCTGGCCGACAAGGTCGCGCGCCTCGAGGAGCGGTGGGACGCGACGCCCGACCCGAACGCGTGGCGCGTGCAGAAGGCGCTCGCGCAGCGCCTGGTGCCGCTCGAGTACGTGGCGGGATCGGTGCACGAGCACGATCCCGCCCTCGCCCAGTCCCCGGTCCCGATTCTCGCCAAGGTGCGGGAGTTGGCCGAGACGACCGATGCGGACGCGCGCCGGCACCTGGCGGTGAGCGCGCGGCGCAAGCTGAACGCGGTGGAATGGCGTCTCGCCGAAGCGCTCGACGTCGCCGACCGCGCCCTGAACCGATGGGAGTCCGACTGATGGCAGGCCTGTTCGACCCGATGAAGATCGGGAACGTCACGATCCGCAACCGCATCGGCATGTCGCCGATGTGCCAGTACCGCGCCGAAGGGGACGGAGTCCCCCACGATTGGCACCGGACCCACTACCGAAGCCGCGCGCTGGGCGGTACGGGACTGATCCTGACCGAGATGACGGACGTCGAGCCCCGTGGCCGCATCAACGAAGGATGCCTCGGCCTGTGGAACCGAGCGCAGTCCGACGCCTTCCGCCGCGTCGCCGACGAGGTGCATGCCGAAGGCGCCGCCTTCGGCATCCAGATCGCGCACGCCGGCCGCAAGAGCACGTTGGACGATCCGGTCGCCCCGTCGGCCGTGCCGTTCGCCGAAGGGCGCGCGACGCCCCGGGCGTTGACGGTCGACGAGATCCAGGGCCTCGTCGAGGCGTTCGCCCGGTCCGCCGAACTCGCGGTCGATGCCGGCGTGGACGTCATCGAGCTGCACGGCGCGCACGGGTACCTGATCCACCAGTTCCTCTCCCCGATCTCGAACCTGCGCGACGACGAATACGCCGACCCCGCCCGCTTCGCGATCGACGTGGTCCGAGCGGTCAAGGCCCGCATCCCGTCGCAGCTGCCGCTGATGCTCCGGATCAGCATGCAGGAGTACCAACCCGGCGGCTACGGACCGACGCACCTGCTCCCGATCCTCCCGAAGCTGGTCGAGGCGGGCGTCGACCTGTTCGACGTGTCGACCGGCGGCAACGGACCGGCACGCCCGGAGGCCTATCCCGGGTACCACCTTCGCCACGCGACCACGGTGCGCGATACGTCCGAAGTACCGGTCGCCACCGTCGGTCAGATGAACTCGCCGGCGCTCGCCGACTTCGCCGTGCGCGAGTCGATGACCGATCTGGTCCTGATCGGCAAGGCGTTGCTACGGACGCCGTACTGGGCGCACGAGGCGGCGCTCGCGCTGGGGCGCGACCACGAGCTCCCGGGAGAGTACGCCAAGGGCGTGTGAGCGCGGCCGCGCACGCCGTCGTCCGGTCCTGCGTCGCCCCGTCGATGCCCCCGGACCGACGACGGCGGTTCGGTCGTGGCCCGTCCGTCAGTTGGACAGGCGTGGGTCGATGGCGTCTCGTACCCCGTCGCCCACCAGGTTGAGGCTCAGCACGGTGACGACGATCGCCAACCCGGGATAGACCGAAAGCCACGGCGCGCGTTGAATGATGTCGATTCCGTCGCGAATCATTCCTCCCCAGCTCGGCAACGGCGGCTGGATTCCGAGGCCTAGGAAGCTGAGGCCGGCCTCGGCGAGAATCGCCGTGGAGGTCCACAACGTCGCCATCACGAGCACCTCGGACACGAGGTTCGGCAGAATGTGCCGCGCCATGACGCGTAGCCGGCTCTGGCCCAGCGCGTGAGCGGCCATGATGAAGTCCCGCTCCTTCAAGGCGATCGCCAAACCGCGGCTCACGCGCACGAAGCGGGGAGCCAGGATGAGCGTGATGGTGACGACGAGATTCGTGAAGCTCGGCCCGAGCACGGCGACGATGAGGATCCCCAGCAGGATCCCCGGGAAGACCATCATGACGTTCACGACCTCGTTCATGAGTTGATCGAGCCGCCCCCCGACGTACCCGCTCAGGATCCCCAACGCGGTGCCGATGACGAACGCGGCGAACGCCGAAACGAAGCCGATGAGCACGGAATAGCGCGTCCCCATGATCGTTCGGCTCAGTACGTCCCTTCCGTACTGGTCGGTACCCATCAGGAACTCGGCGGAAGGGGGCGACAGCCTGTTGAACAGGTCCTGCTTGAAGGGATCGTGCGGCATCACGAGCGGGCCGAAGGCCGCGACGACGACCATGATGGCGATACCCGCCATGCCGATGCGGGCCAACGTGTTCTTCAGGAGTTTCGCGCGCAGAGTACGGCGCCCGGACCCCTCGGAGTTCTGGGCCTGAAGAGCTGGCGCGGTCGTGTCCTGTCGTTCCATGTCACGGTCCTCGGTGCCCTCTGGGCCATGGGATTGGAATCCGTCCCCGTGCCGTCGCACGTCGTTGGGTTCGGGACTGCGGTCATCCATAGCGCACCCTCGGGTCGATGAGGACGTAGATCAAGTCGATCACGAGATTGGTGACGACCACGATCACGGCGAAGACCGCCATGACCGACTGGATGGTGAAGTAGTCCCGCTGGAGCACGGATCCCACCAACAGCCGACCGAACCCAGGTCGACTGAAGACGATCTCGATGAGCACCGCGTTGCCGATCAGCACCGTCACGTAGATGCCCGTGACCGTAGCGACCGGGATCAGCGCGTTCCTGAGCGCGTGCTTGTACGTGATGAGCAGGGGACGAACACCTTTCGCCTCGGCGGTCCGCAGGTAGTCCTCCCCTAGGACGTTCAGCATGGCCGAGCGGGTCACGCGCGTGAGGTACGAGGCGATGCCGATCCCTCCGGTGAACGCGGGAAGCACCAGGTAGCGGAGCCTCTCCACCGGATCCGACAGATCTCCTGCCCCCAGAACAGGAAACCAGCTCAACTGAACGGAGAAGAGCAGCAGGAGGAGCACGCCCAGGTAGAACGGCGGCGTCGAGATCCCGAGCAACGATACGATCCGCAGTATTCCGTCGGAGACGCGCCCACGGTGCACGGCCGAGTAGATGCCCGACGGAACGCCGAGCAAGATGGCGACGAAGAGGCTACCGAACATGAGATCCAACGTGTACTGGTAGTTGGCGGCCAGAAGGGACCCCACGGGCCGACGGGTCGCCAACGACACCCCTAGATCGCCACGAAGCAGGTCGCCCATGTAGGTCGCGTACTGCACGGCGAGGGGGCGATCGAGTCCGTACTGGCTACGGAGCGCGGCGAGGGATTCCTCGGTCGCGTTCTCGCCCAGCGCGGCTACCGCAGCGTCGCCCGGTACGATGCGCACGAGCAGGAACAGCGCCGTGACGATCACGAGCACCGTCGGAATCGCGAGGAGCAACCTCCGGACGGCATAGGTGAAGATCGGCATCTGCGGTTATCCGGCCTCTCCGGGGCGCGTAGGCGGGGTCGCCGAGCAGCTCATGCTCGACGGCTCCGCGTGGCGACGGTGCGTGGACGAGTCCCCCTACGCATCGCTCGCCTCGCTGCCCGCGGTCGCAGCCGCGGCGTCGTCGAGCGGGTAGATCGGTCGCGAGAGGTTTCGGTACGGCAGCTTCCGCAGGTCGCTGGAGCAGGGGCCGCTCGTCCCCACCGTATGGCTCTCGGCAGCGATCCGATCGTAGGCGCGTCGGTGCGCTACGGCAGCCTTGACGCCGATGAAGCTGAGGGCTTCGGGTTCGACGCCCTGGCTGCGCCACTGGCCCAGGTCGAAGGGGGGCGTCTTGCTCGTGGTCAGGAGGATCGTGATCGAGTCGTACCGCACGACCGCGCTCGGTCCCATGTCGACGTGCCGACCTCGCATCGCGGCCAGGTGGCTGTGGGGATCCTCGAGTTCGAAACGTCCGTCGCTCGACGACACGAGCTCGACGCGCAACGTGACCGGACCGGGATCGAGGCGGCTGCCCTTGCCCCCGATGCTCAGCTCGGTCGTGCCGCCCGGTGCGAGCCCACCGAGCGCGCGGACGGCGGCGGGGTCGGCGATGATCACGCCGGCGTTCTTCACCCCGTGCCGCAGGAACGCCCGGAGTACGCCGGTCCCGTCGCCAGGAGCCCCGCCCCCGATGTTGTCGGCCGGTTCCACCAGGACGATCGGGCCGTCCGCGTTGGGTTCGAGCCCCTGCAGTACCTCGTCGATGGGCGTGTCGACGACGTTGCCCAGCTCCTTGACTTCCTCCGCCTTGGAGGCGAGTCGGCGCAGGACGGTGGCCGCTACCGCATCGTCCAGGCCGGCTACGGAGAAGCTCACGCCCGCCTCGGGCACGTCCGCGAAGGAGAACCCTGCGTTGACGTTGACGGCCCAGAGCGCATCTTCGCCGTCCTCTGCTTCTCGGGCCATCGCCTCGAGGGTCGCCATGGGTTCGTCGGCGGTTCCCGTACCGGTAGGTGGCCACACGATCGGGGGGTGCGCCATGCGCATGCGCGGTACGCGCCCACGATCGAGGCAGCGCTGCAGCAGCGTGGCGGCCCGTTCGGCGGATTCGCGCGCATCGGTGTGAGGATTGTTCCTGTAGGCGACGAGACAGTCGGCGTGCCGCGCCATGCGTCGCGTGAAGTTGGCATGCAGGTCGTAGACGCCGAAGATGGGGACGGACGCTCCGGTCCGGGCCCGAATTCGTTCCAGAAGCTCGCCTTCGCCGTCGAAGCACGACCGCGTCGTCATCGCGCCGTGCAGCACCAGGAAGATCGCGTCGATCCCCTCGAGCAGGGCGCGACGTAGCCGAGGCTCCAGAAGCCGCCAGTACTCCTCGAGGACCTCGTCCTCGACCCGCCCGCTGGCTCCCCCACGGAAGTCGACGGTCGGGACCAACTCCCAACCGAACGCGTCGGCAGCGGCGATCACGCCGCTCATCGGCGAGTCGTCGCCCCTGGAACCGAGCAGTTCTCGATCGACGCGCCGGTCGAAGGCGTCGAGCCCAGACGTGTCGTCCACGAAGGTGTGCGACTCGTGGTAGAGGCCCGCCAAGAGAACCCGACGGCTCACGGAACGCCCAGCCCCGCTGGCTGGTGACGACCGTGCGGCCGGGCAAGAGCCGTGGCGCCCACGTCCCCTGCCGGCGATCGCCGAGCACGGTCGTGCAGGCGCCTCGACGTCGTGACGGCCTTCTCGCTCGACGGGGGCATAAACTTACGATAGCACAGCATTCGGTACGCACGTTCAGACATGCGGAACAACGTGGCCGCCCAGGAGGCGACGCCGCACGCTGCGTCGCCGGAGGTGCGAAGAGTGCCGTGAGAAACGACGAAACTCGGCTTCTAGGGCGTTCGTCCCGTCGTGGGAAACGGGCCCGTGTGGCCGCGAGGTCCACAAGGCGTTTCACTTGCCAAACCGGATGTTCCATGCTAGCGTGCCCTTGCCGCAAAGTAATGCAGGTACCGATTGCGGGAGGCCTCGATCGCGCACGTGTCGTCGGACCTTCACCTTCCCGAGAACGCACGAAGGGGCAGACACCTCTCGCCCAGGTCCAGCGACCGTCGCGGGTAGCAGGGAACGATCGATCCAGGCGCCCGCCCACGCAGCGCTCAAGCGGCTCGAGTGAGGTGATTCGGCTGGACCAGAGACGGAGTTCGAACGCTGGAACCTTCGCTGAAGGCGGTCCTCCTCGAACGTTCGTAGCGACCGTTCGGAACGGCGCCCCGTCGACCGAGGACAGGCGGGCGACGGACCGCTTCAGCCAGCATCCGCACTCGAGGTTCTCTCCGCAGAGCGAACAGGACTTCTCACGCAACGAAGCGAGGTACCCGTGAAGCGCCTTCGTACCCGAATCCACCGCGCCGCGCTCCTGGCGAGTCTGCTGCTCCTGAGCGTCAGCGCGATCGCTCAGGACGAGTTGGCGAGCGACCAGACGCTCCGCATCGGCCTCAACGCCTCCGACATCGGAACCTTGGATCCGCACTCCACCCTCCTCCTCCCCGACTCCCCCATCAAGTACGCGATCTTCGAAGGGTTGCTCCAGTACGTCGAACCTGGAAACGTCGCTTCTGGCGTGGCTCCGCTCCTGGCGGAGCGGTGGGAGAGCTCCGAAGACGGCGACGTGTGGACCTTCCACCTGAAGCCTGGCGTGCAGTGGCACGGCGACTACGGCGAGCTGTCCGCGGACGACGTCGTGTACTCGTTCGAGCGTGCCCAGGATCCGGAGCGGTCGAGCGTACTCGACGCACCCGTCTGGACCCGGATCGCCTCGGTCGAGGCGCTCGACGACATGACCGTGCAGGTGACGTTGAGAACCCCCGACCCTCTCTACGACATCAAGCTCGCCAGCCAACGCGACGGCCAGGTGATCGTGCCGCGGACGGCGTTCGAGGAGCTCGGCGACGACGGCTTCACGGCGAACCCCGTCGGAAGCGGACCGTTCGTCTTCGAGAGCTACAGCTCGCAGGACCAGGTCGTTCTGGCGGCCAACGAGAACTACCACGACGGCGCACCGATCCTCGAGCGGATCGAGTTCAAGTACGTCCCGAGCCTCTCCGCGCGCAACCTCGCGCTGCAGCAGGGTGAGCTCGACATGGCGTTCGGTGAGTCCGACCCCCTCTGGATCGAGGACCGGGAGAACGACGGAATCATCGTGGACCTGTTGGGCCCGGGGTTCACGGGACTGCTGATGTTCAACCTCGAGCGGGAACCGCTCGACGACGCGCTGGTGCGCGAAGCGATCGCCCACGCGATCAACCGTGAGGCGTTGTCGGCCCTCATGGCCGGCCCGCCGCAGATCTCGCCGCTTCCCGAGGACGGATGGCTCTTCGCCACGACGGAGGGCGTGCCCATGTACGCGTACGACCCGGAGCGCGTGCAGGAACTGCTCGCGGAAGCTGGGTATCCGGACGGCGTGCACCTGGGGCGGCAGGTGACCAGCGAGTCGAGCTACTACCGTCCGCAGCTCGAGGCCATCCACGCCATGCTGGCCGAGGCGAACATCACGATGGACCTGAGCGTGGTCGATCACGCGACCTTCCACGAGCTGCAGGGCGACGACCAGAACGCCCTTCCCCTCTTCGGAGGCGGGGGCTTCGACGGCCTCTCCGTACTGACGCAGTTCTTCCACGAGGACGGTGCCCTCAACTTCTCCCACTACACCGGCGTCACCGATCTGCTGAATCAGGCAGCGGACACGGCCGACGTGGACGAAATCGAGACGATCCTGGCCGAGGTCCAACGGAAGCTGGTCGAGGACCTCGCCGTGTACCCGACGGTGACGGTCATGAAGGTTCTGGCCCGGCAGCCCTACGTGGACCTGGGCTACGAGCCCGTCGCGACCATGACCGACTTCTACGAGTTGTCCAACAGGGTCCGAATTCTGGCCGAGTAAGGCCGCCGAGTGCGTCGCGGGCCGTCCTCGTGCGCCCGCGACGCACGTTCCTTCCGCTTCGCCGAACCGATTGGGAATCCTCGCGATGAAGTTCAGATCTCACGTTTGGAACGAGCTGCGCAGCCCCGAGATCGCCGCTGCGCGAGACGCAGGCGCCGTCGTCGTCATCCCCATAGGGGCCACGGAGCAACACGGGGCGCACTTGCCGCTGGACACGGACGTACTGTCGGCCACCCGAGTCGCCTTGGGGGCCGCGGAACTCTCGAAGGAACCGCCGATCCTCGTGGCCAAGATCGCGTCCGTCGGGTTCTCGCCGCACCATATGATGCACCCAGGTACCATCAGCCTGCGGATGGAGACGTTCACGGCCCTCGTTCGCGACGTCGTCGTCAGCGTACGCCGGCACGGCTTCCGCAAGATCATCTTCGTCAACGGCCACGGCGGAAACGTCGCGCCGCTCTCGGCGATGGCGCACGAACTCGCCGCCGAGGGGATGCCGATCGTCTTCTGCTCCTATTGGGATCTGATACGATCCGAAATCGCGGAAACGCTCGAAGGTTCACGCAAGACCGTCGGTCATGCGGGAGAGTTCGAGACATCGGTTCTGCTCCATGTGCGGCCCGAGGGAGTTCGTCTCGAGGCCGCCGTCGACGAGCGTCGTCCGCCCTGGAATCCGAGGTTACGGCACGACGTGCTCGTCGAGGCGGGTGCCGTGTTCCCCCCGATCTTCTCATCCGACTCTACGGGAGTCTTGGGGGACGCGCGTCGGGCCTCTACGGAGAAGGGCAGGAAACTCTTCGAATCCGCCGTATCCCGGCTGGCGGACCTGGCGCGTCGGGTCGCCGAGGCCGACCTGTTCGAAGCGTCCGTTTGGGAGGAGCCCGAGCCGTAGGCGGACGTCGCAGCGAGCGGCTCCTCCTTCCTCGGACGGGGCGGAGACGATCCGCGTCGTCCGCGTGGGTACGCTCTGTGGTGATTCCGTGACGAAGAGGGTTGGATAGCATGAAGTCTTCCATGAACAGCATAGAGAAGGGCTTGTTCGTTCTCGAGTCTCTGACGGAGTTCGACTTCCCGGTGTCCCTCAAGGTGCTGACGCAACGGACGCGTCTTCCCAAGCCCACCCTCTACAGAATCCTGCAGACGCTCGTCAGAACGGAGTACGTGACCCAGGAAAGCGATCAAGGTCACTACGCGATCAGTCCGAAGTTGGCCGAGATCGGCAGCAGCCAGCGCCATTCCGCCCTCAAGGAAGCGGTCCTCCCGCGCATGGAGCGCCTGTACCACGCCTTCGCGGAAACCGTGAACTTGGGCGTGCTCGTAGGGACGAACGTCCAGTACCTTCATGTGCTCGAGACCGAGAAGTCGCTCCGGTGGATCGTACGGCCGGGGGCGCAAGACGCCTACTACTGCACGGCCCTAGGCAGGGCGATCGCCGCGTTCCTCCCGCACGAAGCGCAGGAGCGGCTGCTCGTTCAGGGCAAGCTCGAACGACGGACGCCGAAGACCCCGAGCGACGTGGAGCATCTCAAGAGGATCCTGCGCCAAGCGCGCGACAACGGCTGGGCCCTGGACGACGAAGAGAACGCCGTCGGCGTGGTCTGTTTCGCGGCTCCACTGTTCCGGAAGGGAACGCCGGTGGCCGCGGTGAGCATCTCCGTTCCGAAGAGCCGCCTGACCCCAGCGCTGAAGTCGGAGATCGTCCAAGCCCTGGAGTCGCTCGACAAGGACCTTCCCACCTCGCTGGCGTACCGCTAGCTCCCGAGTCGGTCCCCGCCGTCCTCCGTGGGGTCGCTCCCGAGTTCGGCGGTGACGGCCGCTTCCGCGATGTCGCGGGCCGCGGCAGGACGGCGGTCCCCCACGCTCGATCGTTTCGGCCCGGGGACCGGGTTCGGTACCCGGTTCCGCGTGCGTCGGTCCGACCGTCCCGTCTCGGGTACCGTCCCTAGCGAACGTAAGGAGGGCCCGTGACCGAACCCCCGCACACCGTCGCGCCGCGTTCCGATCGGCGCGTGGACCTGAGCGAGACGATCCGCACCGCCCGCGAACGGATCGCGGGAAGCAAACGCGTCTACCTGACGATGGCGGCGTTCTACGTCGCACTGCTCGCCGGGGTCGGCGGCTTCCTCGCCCTGCCGCTCGCGCTGGCGTTCTTCCCGAGCCCGCCGGGCGCCGACATCCTCGACCCGCGGGCCGACGCGGTCTTGGTCGCGTTCCTGGCGGCCGCCGCGGCGCCGTTCCAAGGCGGCTTCCATGCCGCCGGCCTAGCGCGCGTGGCTGGCGCACCGATACGGTTCGGCATGCTGTTCGAGCGGTTCGACCTGTTCTCCCGTTTCTTCGGGCTCACCTTGCTGATCGGTCTGATCGGCGTGATCACCGCCACCTGGGGCTTCTTCGGATCGCTGCTGTCGCTGGCGGCGTCGATGTTCCTCGGGTTCTCGGGCTTCTACCTGGTCGACCGCGGACTTCAGCTCGGCGACGCCATGACGCGCAGTGCAGGCATGGTCGCCGCGAACCTGCGCGCGATCGCCCTGTTCTTCCTGCTCTCGGCCGGCCTCGGCCTCCTGGTCGTGGTCACGATCGGCATCGCGCTTCCGTGGGTGATCCCGTTCACGGCGGTCGGTACGGCGACGATGTACGCGCACGTCGAAGGGATCGGGCAGAAGGACGACGCGGCGAAGAACGCCGACCCGGCCTGAACTACGGCCGCTTCGCGGCGCGCGGGACAACCGTCCGCGGGGCTCAGCCGCCCGCGGGCGCTGCGCCGTCGGCCGCGCGATCGGCTGCGCGATCGATCGCGTCGCCGGCCGCGTCGGCGCCGAACGCGAACTGCACCTTCATCCGGTGCGGATCGGACTCCGCCAGCTCCAGACCCTCCGCGAACCGCTCGATCGGCAGGACGTGCGAGACGAGCGGCTCGACCCGGACCGAGCCGCCGCGGATCATCGCCACCGCTTGCGGGACGGTGCCGTTCACGGCGAACGAGCCGACCACCGACAGGTCGCGCCGGAACAGCTCGAACGGCGACAAGCGCACGCGCGCCTCTTCCGGCGCGACGCCGAACACCCATAAGGTGCCGCCCGGCCGGGCGTACCGGACCGCGTCCTCGACCACCCGCGGCACGCCGGTCGCGTCGGCCACCAGGTCGAACCCGAGCGGCGCGAACGACGCCAGGCGGTCCGTGTCCTCGGGGGTGATGGTCAGGTCGCCCCCAAGCTCGGCGGCGGCGTCGCGTCGCCCGCGCACCGGATCGACCACCACCACCCGCGCCGCGCCGGCCGCGCGGACCGCCTGCAGCAGCAGGCACCCCATCGGCCCGGCGCCGAACACCAGCGCGTCGTCGCCCGGCCGGACCCGCACGCGCCGCAGGCCCCAGGCGACGCACGCCAGCGGCTCGACCATCGCGCCCGCCGCCGCCGACAGCCCGTCCGTGCCGACCACCACCCGCTCCGGCACCGCCACGAACGGCGCGAACGCGCCGTCGCGCGTCACGCCCACCACCGACAGGTCGTGGCACTGGTTCCACGCGCCCCGGCGGCACTCGGGGCAGACCAGGCAGGGCACGTTCGGATCGGCCGTCACCGCGTCGCCGACCGCGACGCCGCGCACCTCGTCCCCGACCGCCGCGACGGTGCCCGCGAATTCGTGCCCCGGCGTCATCGGGAACCGCGCCAGCGCGTAGTCGCCGTGCAGGATGTGCAGGTCGGTGCCGCACACGCCCGCCCGCCGCACGCGGATCAGCACCTCGTCCGGACCCGGCGTGGGGACCGGCACGGTGGCGACCTCGGTCCGGTGCGGGCCCAGGATGCGGGCGGCGCGCATGGTGGTGGGGAGTTCGGTGGGTGCGGGTCGCGGCATCGGGTGGGCTCCTCGCGTCGTCGGGGTGGGGGCCTCGGGGTCGGTCGTTCGGTCCTCCCGCCCGGATCGTAGCGCCTCCACGCTCACCCCGCCGCGCGCGCCGTCCGCCCCACCAGCACGTGCCAATCCTCGCTGCCCCGCTCGTCGACGCCCAGGTGGTAGCCGACCAGGGTGGTGCCGGCCTCTTCCAGCTCGCGCTGCAGTTCGCCGATCGCGGTGTGCACCACGCCGCCCTCGCGGACCGGACGGCCGATCACCACCAGCAGGCCGCCGGGACGCACCACCGGCACCGCGTGCACGATCATCTCGGCCACCAGCGCGGCGTACCCCTCGCGCCCCTCGACGCTTCCGGCCGGGCGGTCCCGCACCCAGGCGTAGTACGTGGGCGGGTGGAGGAACACGAGCTCGGCGCAGCCGGGCGTCAGGCCCCGCCCGAACCGCACGTCGGTCGCGTCCATCCGGTGCACGAACGGCGCGCCGGGCGTCACGTCGCTGGACCAGCAGCGCAGGCCGCGCGCGTGCGCCACCAGGCCGACCGTGCCGGTTCCGGCGGTGAGGTCGACCACGGCGTCGCCCGGCTCCGCCCAGCGCGCCAGGATCGCGCCCACCAGTGCCGCGTGCAACGCCTCCGCCCGGCGCTCCCGCTCGGCGACCACCGGAAAGCGCCACGCCTCGCCCGGAGGGGCGGGGGAGAGGTCCGGCGTCTCGGAGGGCGGCAGCCAGCCGTCGGGCGCCGTCTTGGCGGGCGCGGCGGCGAGGACGCGGCGCCGCTCGATCGCGCGGGCGACGCGTTGGCCCCAGGTGCCGTCGCGATCGCTGCGCGCGTCGACCCGCACGGCGTTCCGTTCCTCTTCGCTCAGCCGCGCGAGCCGTCGGCCGACCCGGAGGGGCAGGCCCTCCTCGACCTCGCGCGCCACGTCGTCCGGCCAGGCGCCGAGGGAGAGCAGGTGGTTGCGGGCGTACGAGCGGCCCAGGTCCAGTTCCTTCAGGACGGCCGTCAGTTCGGGCGGGTCGCGCTCCGGAGGCGTGCGCAGCAGGCGGTAGAGCGCGCTGCGGGTCGCGGCGTCGTCGGGCGTGCTGAGCGCGTCGCCGGCGCGGCTCAGGAGGGCACGGTAAAGGCGGGCCGGGTTGCGGGGCACGGCGGGGTCACTCCAGGTACGCCGCGGCGATGGCGCCGGCGAAGGCGCGCAGGTCCTCGACCCCGGCGTGGGAGACGGCGTGCACGACGTTCCAGTCGAGCTTCCCGTACGCGTGCACGGCGATGTTGCGGAACCCGACCGCGGCGCGCAGGCGGGCCGCGTGATCGTGCGCGAGGACGCCCTCGTCGGCCAGGT
>SLSQ01000212.1 GCA_007130355.1 Trueperaceae bacterium | reverse complement strand
CGACGGACCAGCTCGGGCCCCATGTCGAGGAAGGCGACCAGGCCCTGCACCACGATCAGGTTCGTCATCAGGAAGAAGAACGCCTCTTCGATCGGCAGGCCGAACAGGTGCGCGCCGGTGGTGAGCGGTTCGGAGATCCACCAGATGCCCGCCTCGATCGCGATGCGGTCGGCGATCCACAGGTAGAGCGTCGGACCGGCGATCGCGAGCGCCGCGAGGCGCCGCCAGGCCCAGAGCCGGTGCCCGGCGACCCCGATCTGGAGCGCCGCGATCGGGGAGGCCCAGACGGTGATCAGGCCGAGGTACGTCCAGGCGCCGCCGACCGCGAACATCGCCGCGCCGGCCGCCGTCGCGGCGAGCCAGAACGCCGTGCCGACGGTGCGGACGGTCCGCGCGGCACCGTCGGACACGTCCGTCGGAGCCGCGCCGCGGCGGGCGAGCGCGAACAGGAACAGCCCGGTCAGGATCGGCTGCAGCAGGAAGAAGGCGTACTCCTCGACCGGTACGTACCCGATCGTGGCCAGGACGCGGCCGGGCGGGTAGCCCCACACCTCGCGGTAGACGAGGTAGTTGTCCCAGGGGGTGGTCCAGATCAGCGCCAGCGCCAGGATCGTCCCGAGCGCCCAGAGCGCCGGCGGCGACGTCGCGGCCAGGCACCCGGCGAGCGGTCGTGGATCGCGGCGCGCCGCCCACAGGAGCGCCGCGATCGGAGGGAGCAGGAAGACCAGGTGAAACTGCAGGTACGTCATCGCTACCGTGCAGCGTACGCGTTCGCGTCGTCGTGGAGCCCCAGGTCCTGGGCCACCAGCCGCGCCGTCATCTTGGCGGACATCATCACGCTGGGCGTGCCGGCGCCCGGTTGCGCGCCCTGGCCGACCATGTACAGGCCGCGCACGCCGCCGTGCCGGTTGTGGGTGCGGAGCCAGGCGCTCTGACGCAGGATCGGTTCGGGACCGAAGCCGTTGCCGAGCCAGGCGTTCAGGTTCCGGTCGAAGTGCTCGGGCGTGACGAAGCTGCGCGTCACGATCCGTTCGCGCAGGCCGGGCACGTAGCCGCGGTCGTCGAGCATCGCGACCAAGCGGTCCGCCATGCGTGGCCCTTCGAGCGACCAGTCGACGTCGGCCGTCAGGTTCGGGACGGGCACCAGCGTGTAGGCGGCGTGGTGCCCGGGCGGCGCCAGGCTCGGATCGGTCAGGGTGGGCACGTGCAGGTACTGCGACACGTCGTCGTTCAGGACCTTGCGGTCGAACACGTCGCGCAACAGCTCGCGGTAGCTCCGCCCGAGCAGGATCGAGTGGTGCGCGAGCGGGAGCGGACGTCCGTCGTCGCGGAAGCCGAAGTACAGCACGAACAGCGACATGCTCTGCCGTCGCCCGTGGGCGCGAACCGTCTCGGACGGGGTCCGGGCGTGTTCGGGCAGCAGCCGCAGCGCCGTATGCACCGCGTCGGCGTTCGAGGCGACCAGGTCGGCGTCCAGGCGCGTGCCGTCGCGCAGGGTCACGCCGCGGGCGCGGCGGTGCGGGCCGCGCCCCGCGACCTCGATCCGGTCGACCTCGGCGTCGTAGCGGACGGTACCGCCGAGCTCCTCGAACTTGCGGACGAGCCCGCGGACCAGTGCACCGGTGCCGCCCATCGCGAAGTGCACGCCCCAGGTCTTCTCGACGAAGTGGATCATGGCGTAGAGGGCCGGCACGCGCAGCGGGTTGCCGCCGATCAGGAGCGGTTCGAAGCTGAACACGCGGCGCAGCTTCTCGCTCTTCAAGTACTTCGCGACGAACGAGTAGAGCGGCCGGACGGCGTCGAGGCGCACCAGCTCCGGAGCGATCCGCAGCATCGTGTTCAGGTCGCCGAAGTGGGTGTAGCCGAGCTGCAGGAAGCCGCGTTCGAAGATCTCCTTGGCGGCGGCGTGGAACCGTTCGTAACCGTCCAGATCCTCCGGCGCGAGCGTCGCGATCTGCGCGCGGGTCGAGGCCGGATCGCCGTCGTAGTCGAACCAGGTGCCGTCGTGGAAGTGGATCCGATAGTACGGCCGGATCGGCACGATCCGGACGTAGCGGCGGGTGGCCGGACCGCCGCTCGAGCCGTCCTCCGAAACCGTCGGCGGCGCGTACGGGTCGGCCGGGAAGTCGGGCTCCGCCAGGCCGGAGCGCCCCGGTTCGATGGCGAACAGCTCCTCGAGGAAGTGCGGGACGGTCAGGACGGTCGGGCCCATGTCGAACACGAAGCCGTCCTGCTCGCGGACGGCGGCGCGGCCCCCGGGGCCGTCCTGCTTCTCGACGATGGTGGTGTCGACGCCGAGGCCCTGAAGGCGGATGCCGAGCGCGAGCCCGCCGAACCCGGACCCGATCACGACCGCCCGGCGGCGCTCTCCCGACCCGCCGCTCACGAAGAACCGCTCACGAAGGACCGCTCACGACGAGCCGCCCGCGTCGCCGGTCGTGGAGGCGAACGGGCAGCCGCGGCGGAGCCGGCCGCGCTGCACCCGTAGCACCGTACCGGGCACCCGTGCGAGCCGGGCTGGTCCGCTCAGGTGGGCCCGACGGCGCAGGTTGTCGTGTCCGTTGCGGCGCAGCGCGTCGCCGATCCCCTGGTACGACAGCGCCGCCAGGCCGACCGCGTAGGCGGCGCGGCCGTGCAGGCCGGGAATGCTGCGCCAGCCGCGCGCGTACAGGTCGTCGGCGACGCCGGCGAGCCGGTCGAGCAGAGCGACGTACCCCTCGTTCAGCTCGCCGCGGCGCAGCGTCTCGCGATCGACCCCGTAGCGGTCCATCCACTCCTGCGGCAGGTAGCAGCGGTCGCGCTCGCGCAGATCCTCGCCGACGTCGCGCAGCACGTTCGTCAGTTGCATCGCCTGACCGAGCGCCCAGGCGTCGGGAAGGGCGCGCTCCGGATCGCGATGCCCGGCGATCGGTACGATCATGGCGCCGATCACGCCGCCGACTCGGTGGCAGTAGAGGAGCAGCTCGTCGACGGTGCGGACCTGCGCCTCGCCGGGCCTGGCGTCTTGCCGGAGGTCGGTGTTCAGGCCCTCGCGCAGCTCGGCGAAGGCGCTCAGCGGCACCTCCCAGCGGGCCACCGTCCAAGCGAGCGCGCACTGCAGCGGGTCGTTCAGATCGGGCCGGTCGTCGTAGACCGCCTCGACCCCGGCCCACCAGGCGTCGAGGCGCGCTGCGGCGGTGCGTGGGTCGGGCGCCTCGTCGACGGCGTCGTCGCCGGTGCGGCAGACGGCGTACACGGCGGTCACGGCCGCCCGTTGCGCGGGCGGGAAGAGGCGTGCGCCCAGAGCGAACGTCTTCGAGTGGCGACGGGTCAGTTCGGCGCAGCGCCGCAGGGCGGGCCGCAGGCGCGGATCGTCGTCGCTCGGCCCGACGGGGCGACGTGGCGGCGCCTCGTCGGGCCGGGGTCGGGGGGAGGCGCTCGGGCGCGGCGAGGGCGGCACGTTCCCGCAACGTACGCCGAATCGGCGCGCCGGTGCGGTGTTCGTGCCCACGTTCCGCCGAGACCGGGCGGCGTGGGCGGCTGCTAGCATCCCGGCAGGAGGCCCGCATGGACCGGACCGAAGCGGACGCGCTCGAGCGGGCGCGCGCGATCCACGACGACCTGAGCGCGTGGCGGCGGCAGCTGCACGCCCACCCCGAGCTCGCCTTCCAGGAGGCCGGAACCGCGGCCACGCTCCGGGGGTTCCTCGAGGACCTCGGCGTGCGGCCGTCGGCGCCGATGGCGGGCACGGGCTTCGCCGGTACCGTGCCCGGCCGCGTGCCGGGTCCGACCGTGGCGCTCCGTGCCGACATGGACGCGCTCCCGATCCAGGAGGCGAACGACGCTCCGTACGCCTCGGTGCATCCGGGCGTGGCCCACCTGTGCGGGCACGACGCCCACTGCGCGATGCTGGTCGGCGCCGCCAAGCTCCTCGCCGACGATCCCCCGGCCCGTGGCGCGGTGCGCCTGCTGTTCCAGCCGGCCGAGGAGGAGGGGGGCGGGGCCGAGCGGATGATCGAGGACGGTGCCCTCGAGAGCCCGGAGCCGGGCGCGATCTTCGCGCTGCACGTCGATCCGTCGGTCGACGTGGGCCGGATCGCGCTGCGGAACGGGCCGGTGCACGCCTCCGTCGGCGACTTCGATCTGGTCGTGCGTGGCGAGGGCGGTCACGCCGCCAAGCCGCACCAGGCGGTCGACGCGGTCGCGGTGGCCGGCCAGGTGATCACGGCGCTCCAGCAGCTCGCCAGCCGCGCGGCCGACCCGGTGCACCCGTTCGTGCTGACGATCGGGACGGTCGAGGGCGGGTTCGCCCGCAACGTGATCGCGCCCGAGGTGCGCCTGAGCGGCACGGTCCGGACCTTCGACCCGCGTCAACGCGAGGCGGCGCCGGAGTGGATCCGTCGCTGCGCCGAAGGGGTCGCCGGCGCCTTCGGCGCGCGGATCGAGCTCGAGTACCGCCACGGCTATCCGGCCACGGTCAACGACGCGTCGTTGCGTCCGTGGGCGGAGGGGGTCGCCGCGTCGCTGCTGGGAGGCGACCGGGTCGAGGAGGCGCCGACGTCGATGGGCGGCGAGGACTTCGCCTACTACGGCCGGGTGGTGCCGGCGTTCATCGGTCGCTTGGGCGTTCGCAACGAGGGACGGGGCCTGGTGCATCCGTTGCACCACCCGAAGTTCGATCTGGACGAGGAGGCGCTGCCGATCGGCGCGGCCTGGCTGGCCGGGGTCGCACGGCGCTGGCTCGACGACGCCGCCGCCTAGGCGCGGTCACGGCCCGAACGCGAGCGACCGGAGCAGCAGCGAACCCTCCACCGTCGCGTCGAACCGGAGCCGCACCGTCCGCAGGCGGTCGAGGTCCAGCTCCGGCTCGCGCTCCAGGAACGACGCGACCGGCACGTCGAGGCGCTGCAGCAGCGGGTACGCCGCGGGCCGCAGGCGGTCGGTGGCGAAGGCGGGCAGGCGCGTGAAGCGCGTGGGGAGCGCACGCGGCAGCGGACCCGCCTCGGAGAGACGGACCGAGGCGACGCGGCCCTCGTCGTCGATCAGCTCGATCCAGGCGTCGGGTGGATCGTGGGGCGGAGCGTCGTCGCCGGGAAGCGGTTCGGTGCCGGCCGCGAGCTCCAGCCGGAGCGCGTCGCCCGGCTGCAGGCGGGGCAGGGGCAGCACCGTCCGCGTCACCTGCCAATAGGGAGGGTCCTCGTCCTCCTCCGACGCGCGCCAGCCGAGGTGCGCGACGTTCGCCTCGCGCGGTTCGTCGCGGCGGAGCCGCGGGTCGGCCTCGCGCCAGACCGTCAGGCCGGCCGCCTCGATCTCGGTGCCGGGCAGGGTGCCGGTGCGCGGATCGACGTCCTCCTGGAAGCCGGCGATCACGCGGCCGCGGCCGTCGTCGAAGCGCAGCCGCACCGCACCGGGCGGCGCGTGCGCCGCGAGGGTCGCGGGATCGCGGAAGATCGCCGCGGCGTCGTCGTTCCCGTTCAGCGAGCGCTCCAAGAAGGCGGCGATCAGGGTCGCGGCCAGGCCCTGCTGCGCGGCCGGATCCATCACGTTCGTCGCATTCATCGCGCGGTCCAGCGGCGGTCGCACGTCGCTCGGGCCCCAGCGGTCGTTGAACCCGGAGTGGGTCGCACGGTGGAGGAACACCGAGGCGCGCAGGCCGCCCGGCGCGACGTCGGTCCGTTCGTACTGCCGGTCGCCGAACACGGCGAACACGTCGGCGTCGTGCCCGGCGTGGAGCACCAGGTAGTCGGGCCCGATCAGCCGGGCCGGTCGGTCGCCGGGCCGATGCTGCTGGTCGCTGGGCGCGATCGCCACGACCGCCGCGGGCCGGTACGGACCGCCGAACCGTTCGCTCAGCGACCGCCGGGCGTCGTCCGGCAACGCGCCCAGCCGGTCGAACACCGCCGCCAGCGTGGCCGCCTCGCCGCCACGGGAGTGGCCGATCAACGCGATCCGGTCGGGGTCGACGGCGGGAAGATCGTTCGGAACGCCGTCCGCCCCGGGCGTCAGGCTCCCGTCGCTCCACAGGTGGAGGTGCGCCAGGAGCTGGAGCGCTCGCGCGTCGTTCTCGCCGTCGAGGCCGCCAACGATCGGCAGCGCGTTGAAGGTCGAGGCGTCGACCGAGGCGACGACCGTCCCGTGCGACGCCAACCGTTCGGCGATCGCGGCGTAGCCCGCCTCGGAGCGGACGAAGAGGTTCGCGTTGCCGTGCACGATCAGCGCCAGCGGCGCCGGCCCGTCCACGCCGACCGGGTAGGTGACGAGCGCGTTGCGCGGCGTCGCCTCCGGGCCGTGGCCCAACGCCAACGCCCGCAGGGGCCGCGCGGCCGCCGAAAGTTCGACCCGATCGCTCAGGTCCACGGACGGGACGGGCACGACCGCGTCGCGACCGACCGCGCGTGCGAAGCGCGAGGCGGGATCGCCGTAGGCGAACCCGGCGGTGGGGTACGGGCCCGGGTCCGCCAGGCGGGCGGCGACCGGGTCCGGTTCGCCCGGCTCGGTGACCGGGACGCGTTCCTCGATCGGGGGCAGCGAGCCGGTCGGGAACGATCCCCCGGGCCAGAACCACCAGCCGGTCGCCAAGGCGCTGGTCGCCAGTCCGAGCGTGGCGACCGCCACGCGGACCGGCACCGAGCCGGACGCGCGGATCGCCACGACCGCGGCCACCACGCCGCCGCAGGCGAGGAGGCCGATTCCGGTCAGCAGACCGGCGACCACCGGAGGGGTGCCCATGAACGCCAGCGACAGGACCGCCAGCCCGCCCGCCGCTGCGACCGTCCCGGCTCCGACGGCGCGCGCCAGTCCGCCCGTGGTCCAGGCGAGGAGGGCGTACAGCCCGTGCCCCAGGCCGAGCGCGGCCAGGCCCAGCAGCGCGCCGATCGCCGCGTCCACGACCGGCCCCCAAGGGCCTTCGAAGGCGAGCCCGGAGATGGCTCCGAGCGCCACCAGGAAGGCGCGGAAGGTCCAGGTCAGCGCGGTGCGGACCGGCCCGCCGATCCCGCGCCGCCGGGGTCCGGACGGGGGGCCGACCGGACCGGCCTGCGGGGATGGGTCGAGCGGCGACGAACGGAGCGGACCGCGCACGTCCCCGAGCATGCCACGCGCGGGGCGGATCGCGCCCGCGGTGCGGACCGGCCGTGGGCGTGGCGTACCGGGGAGGGGGCGTGCGGTGTTCGGGCGTACCGCGCAGGCGTCAGCCGCGCAGCAGGTACGCCTCGGCCGGCACGGTCCGCTCGAGCTCGTCGCACGGCCCGGGCGGATCCTGGCGGCCGGGCGGCACGCCGTCGCGCCAGACGCGGCAGGCGCCGGGCGGCGGCAGGTGGCCGGGCGGCACGTGGAACGGTGGGCCGGAGGCGCGGCGCACCTCGATCCCGGCGCTCCGCGCGCCGTCCGGAACGATCACGAGCCACCAGCCGCCGCGCGCCTGGGCGGTGACGGTCAGGTCGCCGTTCCCGCCCGACGCGCCGGCACGTGGCTCGAAGGAGACGTTCGGTGCGCACGCGGCTGCCGCCAGCACGGCCACGGTCGCCACGATCAGGATCGCGAGTCTCATGGAGCGAGGCTAGGGCGCGTCGATGAGCGCTACGTGGGAACCGGGAACGCGCCGTGGAGCTCGTGGGTCGCGCGCCGCGCGTTCCGACCGTGGCCGCGCGCTCAGCCCAGCGCCTGCAGCGGCGTCCGTTCCGCCACGACCCGTCCGATCGCCAGCGACGCGGTCGCGGCGGGGGAGGGCGCGTTCAGGACGTGCAGCGCGCGTTCGCCCGCCTCGAACACGAAGTCGTCGACCAGCGTTCCGTCCGGCCGCAGCGCCTGGGCCCGGACGCCGCTCGGACCGCGGCGCACGTCGTCCGGGGTCAGCGGCGGCAGCAGCCGCTGCGCCGAGCGGACGAACGCCGCCTTCGACGCGGAGCGCCGCAGCTCGTAGGCGCCGGCCCGGAGGTGGCGCCGGG
>SLSQ01000164.1 GCA_007130355.1 Trueperaceae bacterium | reverse complement strand
TCCTCGCCAGCGCCGCCGCGCTTCCGCTGACGGCGTTGGCGCAGTCGGCGACCCGGCTGCTGCTCGAACGGGCCGACGCCCGCATCGAGGTCGTGAACCGCGGACGCGCCGACCAGGGCGCCCGCTCGATCCTCGACCTGGCGGGGTGCCTCGAAGAGCGTCCGGCCGACCGTTCGAACCTGTTCTACGCGCCCGACGAGGGCGTCACCACCACCGTCGTGCAGGAGGGGGGCGAACCGACGCGGATCACCGCGCCGCTCACGATCGTGGTCCGCCCGCCGCGCCATGCCGACGAGGACGGCGCCGACGGGAACGGCGCGCCCGACGAGGCCGAGACGATCGAGGCGCTCGACGCGACCGCCACGTTCGGACGTCCCCCCTGCCTCGAGACCGTCGAGACCGCCGCCTCGCCGCGCGTGACCCTGGAGCAGGGCCGAACCACCGCCACCGGCTCGCGCTTCTTCCTCGATCGCGACAGCGACGTGGGCGAACTGGACGGACCCGTCTCCCTCGAGCGGGCGGCCGAGGGCGACGGCGACCCGGTCGGGGCCGAGGCCGAGCGGTTGCGGTTCGACGTCGGCGCCGGCCGCTCGACCCTGACCGGCGCGGTGCGGGTCCGCTCGGGCGAGCGGGTGAGCGAAGCGGACGAGCTCGAGCTGAACGAGGAGGAGGGCGTCGCGATCCTGCGCGGCGATCCGGCCGTCAGTCGGCTCGGCGAGGACGAGGTGCGCGGCCGCCGCCTGGCGTACGACCTCGAGACGAACGACGTGGTCGTCGAGGACGGCGTGTCCGGCCGCTTCGTGCTGCCGGACGAGGTGGCCGACTGAGCGCAGCGGCGGCGCGCCGTCCGGTCGCGTCGGGTGCGGACGCGGCGAGGCCGGGCCGGTTCAGGCCTTCGGCAGGTGGAGGATCAGCAAACCGGCGGCGAGGCGGGCGGTGGCGTGCTCGGGGTCGACCGGCTCGGGGAGCGTGAGGGCCCGTTGGAACGGCCCGTGCGGGCGTTCGCTGAACACGAGCTCGCCGGCGTCCTCGCCGACGTCCGGCTCGCGATGGCCGGCGATGACGACCTCCTGGCCCTGCACCGCGATCTCGAGGTCCTCCTGCGTGACGCCGGGTACCTCGAGCGTCAGGCGGAAGGCGTCGCCGTGATCGCGCAGTTCGGCGCGCGCGGCGAGGCCGTCCGCGGGGAGCCGGCGGGCCGCGAGGTCGTCGATCCGGTCGCGGATCGAGAGCAGCTCCTGAAGGTCGCCGGCGGTTCCGAAGCGGTCGAGCTCCATGGCGGGAGGATAGCACCGGGCCGTGGGGACCGCTGATACCCTGGCGCACGTGTCCCACGACCGCACCCGCGACGTCCGGCACCACGCCGACCCGGCCGAGGACGCCCCGATCCGGGACGAGCGGCCGGACGACCGTCCGCTCGCCTTCCTGCTCGGCGCGCCGACCGCGTCGGGCAAGAGCGCCGTCGCGCTGCGCCTGGCCGAACGGTACGGGTTCGAAATCGTCTCGGCCGACGCCATGCAGGTCTATCGCGGGCTGGACATCGGCACCGCCAAGCCCAGCGCCGAGGACCGCGCCCGGGTCCCTCACCACGCGATCGACCTGGCCGACCCGAACGAGCCGTTCAGCGTCGCCGCCTGGGTCCGCGCCGCCGAGGCGGCGATCCACGATGCGCACGCGCGCGGCCGATCGTGCCTGGTGGTCGGCGGCAGCGGCTTCTACCTGCACGCGCTGGCCGAGGGCCTTCCGACCACCCCGGCTGCCGATCCCGCCGCCCAGGAGCCGTACTGGGAGGCGATCCGCGCGCACGGTCTCGATCCGCTGCTCGAACGGCTGCGGAACGCCGCGCCCCTCGACGCCGAACGGGCGGAACGCAACCCGCGCCGGATCGTGCGCATGCTCGAGGTGCTCGACCGGACCGGCTGGCCGCCGTCGGCCTTCCCGCCGCGCGCGCCGCGGGTGGCGGTCGACCGTACCTGGCTGCTTCCTCCCCTCGACCTACTGGACGCGCGCATCGCGGAACGCGCCCGTGCCATGCTGGACGGCGGCCTGATCGAGGAGGCCGGCGCGCTGGCCGGCACGGCCCTGGCGACCGCGCGGCAGGCGATCGGGTACGCCGAGGCGGCGCAGGTCGCGCGCGGCGAGACGGACCGGGACGAGGCGTTGCGCCGGATCGTGGTCGCCACCCGGCGCTACGCGCGGCGGCAGCGCACCTGGTTCCGAAAGCACCCCGCCGAACGCCGGATCGAAGCGCTGGCGACCGACGCCGAGTCGTCGCTCGCCGCCTGGCTCGAACGCGCGGCGTAGACTCGCTCATGAGCACGCGTAGCGAGGTCCGCTCCGAAGGACGCGGCCGGTGAGGGCCGCTCGGCGCAAGGAGCTGCTGCGGCGCCTGGTCCATCGCGCCGCCGACGACGACGCCGCCGCGTCGGCGGGCGGCGTCGTGTGGCCGCCCGGGACCTCCGCGCACCCGTCGCTGCTCGAGGCGGTGCGCGACCTCTCGGCCGCCGAGGCGGAACGCCGGGCGCCGGACGGCGGTCCGACGCTGCGGGAGCTCGTGCGCGAGGCGACCGACCGGAAGCGCGCGGCGCTCTGGGCCTGGGACCACGACGAGGCGCACCCGGACGGCGTTCCGGCGGCCGCTCCGGCGCCGGACCCGCATCCGGAGGCCGCCTGGCGGCACGAGCGCGAAGCGTTCGCGCGCGCCTCGCGCGGGGTGCAGGAGCGCCTCGCGGCGGCCGACGACCGGCTCCTCGACCGGGTGATCCCCGGGGCCGACGCGTCGGTGGCGGACATCGCGCTCGAACTGGCGACGTTCGACGCCTACTGCGCCGGGCGGGCCACGGTCCTTCGCGCCGTCGCGGGCGACGACACGGACTGAGGGACGGGGCCGACGCCCGGCCTGCCGGCCGATCGGTCGCGACGGAGGACGTCTCGGCTCAGGCTTCGACCTTGTCGTCCGGTTCCTCTTCGCGCTTGCGCTTGCGCTTCTGGAACACGTCCTTGATGCGGTCGAGGAGCGTCTCCTTCTCGTGGATCGGCTCGCCGACCGCTTCGGCGTACGCCTGCAGCGCTTCGCGCGCCTTGCGCGAGAGTCGCTTCGGGACGCTCACGTGCACGGTCACGATCTGATCGCCGTGCCCGGAGCGCCGCAGGCGGGGCATGCCCTTGCCGCGCAGGCGGAACTCGGTGCCGTGCTGCGTGCCGGCGGGCACCTCGAGGACCTCGGGTCCGTCGAGGGTCGGCACCTCGAAGCTGCTGCCGAGCGCCGCTTGCGCGGGACCGATCTCGAGCGGGTAGCGCAGGTCGTCGCCGTCGCGCACGAAGTGCTCGTGCGGGGCGAGGTCGAGGTAGACGTACAGGTCGCCGTCCGGTCCGCCGTCGACGCCGGCGTTCCCCTCGCCCGGAACGCGCAGGCGGTAGCCGCCGTCGATCCCTTCGGGCAGGGTGACCTCGATCGTGTCCTTGCGCAGGTTGCGGCCGCGACCGCTGCAGGCGGTGCACGGGTCGGTGACGACCGAGCCGGCGCCGCGGCAACGAGGGCAGGCACGCTGCGTCATCACGGTGCCGAACAGCGACTGCGCCTGCTGCCGCACCTGGCCGACGCCGCCGCAGGTGGTGCAGGTGGTGCGGCCCTCCTTGCCCGGTTCGGTCTGATCGCCGTCGCACCGGTCGCAGCGCGTCATCCGTTCGACGGACAGGGGCACGCTGGCCCCGGCGCGCGCCTGCTCGAGCGTGATCGTGAGGCGCGCCTCGAGGTCCTCGCCCGGTTGGCCGCGGGTGGGGCCGGTCCTCGACCCGCCGGTCGCGAACCCCGCCCCGAAGACGGAGGCGAAGATGTCGAAGATGTCGCCGTTGGCGGCCCCGCCCATGCCGACGCCGGGGTCGGCCTCGCCGTAGCGGTCGTAGCGGGCCCGCTTCTCCGGGTCGGACAGGACGGCGTACGCCTCGTTCAGCCTCTTGAACGTGTCCTCGGCGTCCGGATCGTCTCGGTTGCGGTCGGGGTGGTGCTTCAGGGCCAGTTTCCGGTACGCGGCCTTGATGGTGGCGGCGTCGGCGTCTCGGGAAACGTCCAGAAGCTCGTAGAAGTCGGTCGGCATCGGCCGACCACTATAGCGGACCCGTTCGGGTCGCCCCGTTCACGGGGGCGACCCGAACGGGCGGGGTCCGGTCGGGCGCGGGGGCGTTCAGCCGGAGCGGAGCGCCGCGAGCTTCGCGGCGGCCGTGTCGGGATCGATCTCGCCCTTCTCGAGGGCGGTAAGGATCGCGTCCGCATCGCCGCCCCTTCCTCCGTCCGCTTCGGGGGCGTCCGGCGCGTCGTAGCCCAGCGCCTCGAGCATCCGATCGAAGCGCGCGCGGACGGTGGGGTACGACACGCCCAGGATCCGTTCCGCCTCCTTGAGGTTGCCGCGGACGCGGACGAAGATCCGCAGGAACTCGAGCGGCTCCGGAGGGAGCAACGCGAACTCGTTCGGTTGGAAGCGTCCCTCGAGCACGACGCCGCTGACGGGGCTCTGGAGGCGCGTCGCCTCGAGCGGTTCGCCGCTCACGGGGCAGTGGGTCGGCATCGGGTAGCGCGGGGTGCGGGTCACGGGGTCTCCTTCCGGACTCCGGCGAGCAAGCGGGTCTGCTGCAGGCGCACGCGGGTGCCGCCCGCGTCGATGTCGACGAACGGAACGTCGTCGGGCATGGCGAGCAGGTCCCGGTCGTTCTCGGAGAACCAGGCGTCGATGGCGGCGAAGAGCGAATCCCTCGCCCCCGCGCGCGCGAGCAGGCGCGCCGGGACGCGCGGATCCCGGGCGAGCGCGTCGCGGACCGTGCGCGGCAGGAGCGGACCGATCAGTCGGTAGAGGCGCAGGGCGAACCGGAGCGGCTCCTCGATCGCCCACATCGGCAGCCACCAGCGCAGGCGCAGGCGCCCGGCATCGATGCGGAGGGTCAGGAGGCGCGGAGGGATCTCGTCCAGGTAGGCCTGGACGCCGGCGGCGTCGAGCGGCCTGAGGCGCACTCAGACCACCTCGATCCGGATGCGGGCCCGCTTGCCGCTGCCGTCGTCGTGCGTGTCGATGTCGACCAGCGGCCCGTCGGGCACTTCGTCGCCGAGGCTCTCGATCAGTTCGACGAGGTCGATCTTCTGCTCCTCGAGCTCGACCCGCGCCTCGTTGGGAAGGAAGCGAGCGGCGAAGCGGGCGAGCGACAGCGGCACGTTCACGTTGATGCGCGCGTCGTTCTTGCCCGAGCCGTCGTCGGCGGCGTCGATGCGGATCCGCAGGAGCTGAGCCGGTGGCCTCGGCTTCGGAGGTCCGGGCGGTTCGGGCGGCCGGGGCGGTCGGCCCGGCCGCTTGCGCTCGCGGGGACCGTCGCGGAGCGCCTCGAGCAGGGTCGCGGCCTGGTCGGCGCTGAGCCGGCCCGCCTCGAGCAGGCCGAGGATCCGGTCCCGTTCGTCGGCGGGCACCTCAGCCCACCTTCACGGAGAGGTCGCCGGTCTTGACGCCGATCTCGACGCGGGCTCCTTCGCCGCTCCCGATCGTCCCTTCGATCGTGCCGCCGATCCCTCCCCCGTCCGCCCGCAACGGCGGGTCGGCGCGCGCGTCGCCGATCGAGACGCGGGCGTGCACGGCGACGTCGGAGTTCGTGGGAAGGCGCAGGTCGGCGTCGCCGACGGTCAGGAACAGTCGGTGCAGGCCGGGGGCGGGATCGAGCTCGACGTCGACGTCGCCGGCGCGCACCTCGAGATCCACGGCCCGGGCGCCGCGCACCTCGACGTCGCCGGCGAGCAGGGTCCCCGCGACCGCAGGAACGTCGTGCAGATCGACGTCCCCGGCCTTCATGGCGAGCCGCACGCCGCAGCCGGAGGGCACGGCGAGACGCAGCCGCACGTGGCGGGTGACGCCGTCGATGAGCCGATCGAGCCAGCCGTCGGCCCCGCGTCCCACCTGCCGGATCCGCCAGCCGTCGTCGGCCTCCTCGAGCGCGACCCCTTCGCCGGCCTCGGCCAGCTCGGGGCGATCGATCTCGGGGTCGACCCGGACGTCGACGTCACCGGCGAGCAGGTCGATGACGACCCAGCGCGTGACGGTCGCGTCGGTCGCGCGTGGAAGGATGCCGGCATCGTCGGGGCGGGCTCGGTCGGGGCGGGACGCGTCGGTACGGGTTTCGGCGCCCCCGTCCGCGGTGCCGGACGGCGCCGCCGCTGCAACCCCAGGACGTTCGGAGGCGGCGCCCGACGGGCCGTCCGATCCGGGTTCGTGCCCCCCGCGTCCCGCCCCCGCGCCGGGCGGGTCGATCGAGTCGAGTTCTCCGAGCGCTTCGAGCAGCCGGGCGGCCTGGTCGTCGTCGATCTTTCCTTGGGCGCGCAGGGCGCGGATCCGATCCGATTCGTTCATCGCGGTCCTCTCCGTTCGCGGGCAGAGGCCCGCGCTCCCCCGAATCGTAGGGGGCCGAGCGCTATATGTCAAGGGCTGTTTGTCAATCGACAAGGTTAGAGTTGCGTTTCGCTTCGCTCGAGCCAGTACGAGCCGTCGAGGAAGCGGACCGCGCGGTAGCCCTCGGCGACGTAGCGTCCCATCGTCGCGCGGACCGCCGTGCGCCACGCCGCCGCCTGCTCCGGCGCCTCGTAGAGCAACGGCGGGAACGCCTTCGGTACGCGGATCCGTACCACCTCGGCGTCGAGATCGGTGCGGGGCGGCGTCGGAGCCCCATGCTCGTCCTGATCGAGCGCCATCGGCGGCGGGGGACCGGCCGGAGGCGGCCGCAGCGGGCCGTCGGCCAGCGCGCGTACCTCGGCGTCGGTCAGGTCCCAGCGGACCAGCAGTCGGTCGGTGGCGAGGGAGCCGTACACCACGCCGCCGAGCTTGCCGTAGAAGTCGGCGTGGTACGCGACGCCGACCGCGCCGAGCTGTTCGAGGTTGAGGCGCGCGTTCGCCGCCAGCAGCGGATCGTACGTCCAACTGACCCAATCGAGTCCGCGTTCCAGGCACCAATCGCGTTGGTACCGCTTGAGCGCGCGTCCAAGCCCGGACTTCCGGAACTCCGGAAGGACGGCGAGCAGATGCGAGTGCAGTCCGGGCGCCCTCTCCCCCTCCGGGCGCGAGGGGAAACCGAGCACGTACCCCACCATGCGCTCCCCGTCGAAGGCGCCTGCGACCAGTCCGCCGGCGTGTTGCAGGGCACGGAGCATCGAGGCGGGCACGATCTCGCGATCGTCGACCTGCCACACGACCTTCTCGATCGCCTCGCAGCCGTGCAACTCTTCGATCCGCTCCAAGGAGCGGATCGCGAAGGCGTCGGACGCCGCGTCGTGGTTCTCCGCTCGGTCGCTCACGAGCCGGAGGTGGACCCGTCCCCGGGGTCCGCCGCCCCCGCGTTCGGCGACCGCCCCCGGAGCTGGATCCGAGGCTCCTCGACCTCCCAGCCGGTCGCCTCCTCGATGGTCCGCTTCAGGAACTGGTTGAGCGGTACGCCGTCGACCACCGGTGCCGGCACGTCCAGCACCTCGCCGGTCTCGCGACAGATCACGTGGTAGTGCGGGCTCGGGTTCCCGTCGTAGAGCTTCTGTCCGCCGGTGCCTTGGAACTCGCGGAGCACCCCGGCCTCGGAGAGCACGTTCAGGTTCAGGTAGACGGTGGAGAGGCTCAGGTCCTCGCCACGCCGCCGCAGGTCGAGGTAGACGTCCTCCGCGCTGACGTGTCGGTCCCGCTCCCCGAAGTAGCTCAGGATCGTCGCCCGAGGCCGGCTGAAGCGAAGCCCGTGGGCCCGAAGCGTGTCCCGCACCTCGGCTCCTCGGTCTTCGGTTCGTCCACCCTGGCTCATCGTTCGTCCCTCGCTCCTCGGTCCGCCCGCCGGTCCGTACCGCGAGAACTGCGGCCTGGACGGCGCGACGACTTCGCCAGGAGGCTAGCACGTGGACCCGGAATCGGAACGTCTCCGAGAAACACCGGCAGCCAGGTCGGAATCGATCGGATCGATTCCGACCTG
>SLSQ01000163.1 GCA_007130355.1 Trueperaceae bacterium | reverse complement strand
GGCCGCGGCGACGCTCGCGGCGCAGCACGCGACCACGGCGCAGACGACGTGCCGCACCCAGCGGCCGGCGGCGGCGCCCCGTCCACGCCCGACGCCGTTCACGCCGCCGCTCCCGGCCGCGCGACGGCCGCCCGGGCCGAGCGTCCGAACGCCGCCAGGATCCGCAACCCGGCCCGCTGGCTCTTCTCGGGGTGGAACTGCACGGCGTGCACCGCGCCGCGCTGAAGCGCGGAGAGGAAGGTCACGTCGCCGTAGCTCGTGCGGCCCCCGATCAGGTCCGGCTCGTCGAAGCGGACCACGTACGAGTTCGCGAAGTAGGCGTGGAACCCGTCGGGGAGATCGCGCAGCAGGTCGGGCCGGCCGACGCGATGGACGCGGTTCCAACCCATCTGCGGCACGCTCGGTCCGTCGGCGGGGAAGCGCACGACCCGACCGGGCAGGAGCCCGAGACCCGGATCGTCGGGCGCCTCCTCCGAACCCTCCATGAGCAGCTGCAGGCCGACGCAGATCCCGAGGAACGGCCGCCCCGCCTCGAGGTGGCGCCGCAGGAGCGGTTCGAAGCCGCTGGTGCGGAACGAGCGCATCGCCTGCCCGAAGTGGCCCTGGCCGGGCAGCACGACCGCGTCGGCACCCTCGGCCTCGTCCGGCCGCACGACCGTCTCGGCGGGGACGCCGGCCGCCTCCAGCGCCTTCGCGACGCTGTGCAGGTTGCCGGCCCCGTAGTCGATCAGGACCGTCCGCACCCTAGAGGACCCCCTTGGTGCTCGGCACGCCGGAATCGGTCCGAGCGACCGCGTCGCGCAGCGCCCGTGCGAACGCCTTGGCGACCGCTTCGCAGACGTGGTGGGTCTCGGACCCGGCGAGGACGCGCACGTGCACGGTGGCGCCGGCGTGGTTCGCGAACCCGCGCAGGAGTTCGCGCAGGTGGTGGGCGTGGAAGCCGTGCGCGTCGCCCTCGTACCCCTCCGGCGCGAAGGCGAGGAACGGCCGCCCGCTCAGGTCGAGCACGACGTGCGCGAGACTCTCGTCCATCGGCACCCAGGCCGAGCCGTAGCGCTCGATGCCCGCGGAGTCGCCGAGCGCTTCGCGCAGCGCCTGCCCGAGCACGATGCCGACGTCCTCGGCGAGGTGGTGCGGGTCGACCGTGCGGACGTCGCCGCTCCCGTCGACCTCGAGCCCGAAACGCCCGTGGCGGGCGACCTGCTCGAGCAGGTGCGCCAGGAAGCCGTGGTCGGCGGAGATGCGCGAGGTCCCGCCGTCCAGGTCCAGGCGGAGGCGGACGTCGGTCTCGTGCGTCACGCGGTGGATCTCGGCCCGTCGGTTCATCGTGGGACCCCTTCCTCTTCGGCGCGCAGCGCCGCCGGCAACGCCTCGAGGAACGCGTCGTTCTCCTCGGGCGTCCCGATCGTGACCCGCAGACGGCCGGGCAGCAGGTGGTCCTGGCGCCGGATCAGCACGCCGCGCTCGAGCAGGCGCCGATGCACCCCCTCCGGGTCGTCCACGCGGAACAGCACGAAGTTCGTGACCGACGGGTGCGGATCGACGCCGGCCGTCGCGCGCAACGCCGCGGCGACCCGCTCCCGCTCGCTGCGGGCGGTCGCGATTCGACGCGTGCGCACCGCGTCGGCCTCCGGGTCGTCGAGCACCGTCCGTACGACCGCCGCCTGCAGGACGCCGACGTCGAACGGGAGCAGCACCTTGCCGAGGTGTTCGGCCGTGTCCGGTTCCGCCAGGGCGTAGCCGAGCCGGACGCCGCCGAGGCCGTCGACCTTGCTGCAGGTCCGCAGCGCGATCCGGTCCGGTCGTCCGCGGACCAGGTCGAGCCGGTGGCGACCGTCGTACGGCCAGTACGCCTCGTCGAAGACGACCAGGAACCCGCCGCGCTCGGCGGCGTCGAGCACCGCCGCCAGGTCGGCGTCGTCGAGCCGGTTCCCGGTCGGTGCGGCCGGATCGGCCAGGAAGAGCACCCCGGGTCCGTGGCGCAGCGCCTCGGTCAGAGCGGCGACGTCGAGTCCGAAGTCGTCCTCCCGCAGCGGCACCTCGTGGGTCGGAACGCCGAGCAGCCGGGCCTGAGCCGCGTAGACCGCGAAGGTGGGCGCGACGGTGACCACGCGGCGTCCGATCCCCGACGCGATCACGGCGGCCTGGATGAGCACGTTGGACCCGGGCGCGACCACCACGCCGTCCGGCGCCCAGTCGTCCCGCTCGGCCAGGGCGGCCGCGACCGACTCGGCCCGCAGCTCCGGGTAGCGGTTCCAGGGAACCTCCATCATCCGCTCGAGGGCGCGCCGCTTCAGCGCCTCGGGCAGGTCGCCTGGGGCCTCGTTCTGATCGAGCTTGACCCGGTGAGGGTGGGCACGGAAGCGGTAGGCCGGCGCGCGGACGACCGCGTCGCGCACGATCACGACGGCGTAGCGGGCCGCGGGCTCACGGCGCTCCGCCCTCGATGCGGTCCTGGGCCCGTCGGCGCGCGTCGGCGATCGACGCCTCGAGGTTCGGGTCCAGCTCGATCGCGCGGTCCCACGACCCGAGCGCGTCGCCGTACCGGGACAGCCCGTAGAAGGTGAGGCCGAGGTTCAGGTGCGCCCGCGCATTTTCGGGAGCGGCAGCGACCGCGTCGCGCAGCGAAGGAAGCGCCCGGTCGTAGCGTCCGAGCTGCAGCCAGGCGAAGCCGATGTTGTTGAGGAGCGTGCCGTTGCCGGGGTAGACGTCGGCGGCCCGTTCGTACGCCTCGATCGCCCGGCGCGGATCGCCGGAACGCTGCAGCGCGTTGCCGAGGTAGAAGTCGATCACCGCTCGGTCCGGAGCCGCGTCGGACGCCTGCCGGAACGCGACGATCGCCGCGTCGAAGCGGCCCTGCTCGAGGTCGGTCAGCCCCCGGTCGAAGGCGGCCTGAGCCTCCTGGGGGAGCGGGTCGACCGCGTCCCCACCGATGCGGACCCGTTCCTCGAGCCGGTTGCGGCCCCGCAAGGCCAGGCCGTGATCGGGCGCCAGATCGAGGGCGGCGTCGAACGCCGCGCGGGCCTCGTCGGTCCGGCCGGCACCGGCGAGCGCCACTCCGTACGACGCCCAGGCGTCGGCGTCGTTCGGCTGGGCGTCGACCAACGGTGCGAGCTCCTCGGCAGCGGCGCGGGGCAGTCCGGCCTCGAGCAGCGCCTGGCCGAGATTGTAGCGGGTCGTGGCGTCGTCTTCGGCGGCGGTGGCGAGCAGGGCGCGGCCGTCCTCGGTCCGTCCCTGAGCGAGCAGGGCCCGGGCCGTCTCGTTGATCCACCGAAGGTCGCTCTGCGCGCTCTCCTCGAGCGGCCGGAGGCGCTCCTCCGCCGCGACCGGATCGCCGCCGCGCCGAAGGAGTCGTGCCTCGGCCACGGCGAGCCCGACGTCGTCGGGGAAGGCGGACGCCCCCTCCCGAAGGATCGCGAGGGCTTCGTCGCCGCGTTCGGCCGGGAGCTCGGCGGCGAGGGCGTAGACCGCCGGGACGCGCGCGAGGGGGCGTTGGACCGCGTCGCGGAGGTAGGAGGCGGCGCCGCCCCCGTCGCCGGCGGCGATGGCGCGCCGGACGATCTCGCGATGCAGCGCGACCGAGTCGGGCATCCGGTCGGCGGCGGACCGCAGCGACTGCAGCGCCCGAGCGCCGCCCTGGCGTTCGGCACGCTGAAGGTGCGCCTCGACCAGGCGGGGGTAGGCGTCGAGAGCGCGGGCGAGCTCGCGCTCCGCGTCCTCCGCCCCGCTCGTCAGGCCGGCCAGGCCGACGCGGGCGACGGCGTGGCTCGGGTTCCGGTCGAGCGCTTCGCGGTACGCGCTCCGGGCGCCGTCGGAGTCGCCGGCGCGGACGCGCACGACGCCGAGGAGGGTCCACGCCTCGACGTCGGCCGGCTCCGCCTCGGTCGCGGCGGACGCCTCCTGCTCGCCACGCTCGTGATCGCCAGCGAGCGAGGCGACGCGGGCCCACTCGGCCCGGACCCACGACGACGCCGGCGCGAGCTCCGCCGCGGCCCGTAGGTCGTTCGGGTCGGGGGCGGCGATCCGGGCGCTCGACAGGCCGAGCGTCCGCAGCGAAGCTACGTCGGGCGCGGAGGCGGCGACCGCCCGGGCGGCGCTGCGAGCTTCATCGCTCGGGCTCAGGCCCAGCAGGTCGATCGCGGCGTCGACCACGAGCGGCAGCGCGGCGGACGGATCGGACGGCACCGTCACGGTGGTCCCGTCCCTGCTTCCGGTCGGATCGAGCCGCTGGAGCTCCACGTCGAACCCTTCGGGCGCACGGGCGATCGCTCCGGTCACGATCGCGGTCGCACGGAACGCCTCGTGCACCGTCGCGACCGGATCGAGTCCGGCCTCGGCCGCCCGTTCGGCCAGGACGGCCGGATCGCCGATCGGAGGGGCGTAGACGCCGGGCACGGCGTTGAGGGCACGCTGCAGGCCGGCGGGGATTCCCACCTCCCACGGCGCGAGCTCGGCGGGGCCTTGGAACGGAACGATCACCACGCGGGCGGGATCGTTCTGCGCGCCGGCGCTCGACGCGAGCGCCGCGAACAGGAGCGCGACGAGCACGAGCACCGTGCGAAGCACGGATCGGTCGGGTCGGGAACGGTGCGTCATCGCGGCGCAGCGTACCGCGCAGGGCGGTGAGGACCCTGAACCGACGCGACCGCGAGCGACGCCGCCCCGGGTCGGCCGCGCGACCGAACGTCAGGGAGCGTGCAACGAGAACGCGTCGGGCAGCAGGTCGCGGACACGGGTGCGGCGTACCGCGCCGTCCCGGTTGGCGATCCAGACGTCGGCGTCGGCCCCGAACTCGAACAGCACCTGCCGGCAGGCGCCGCACGGACTGGCGGGAGGATCGGCGTCGCTGACGACGACGAGCTCGACGAACGTCCGATCGCCCGCGCTGGCCATCGCCTGCACGGCCGACTGTTCGGCGCACCGTCCCAGCCCGTACGAGGCGTTCTCGACGTTCGCCCCGACGTGCACGCGGCCGTCGGGCGTACGCAGCGCGGCACCCACGGGGAACCGCGAGTACGGCACGTAGGCGTGCGCCTGGACGGCGGTGGCGGCTTCGAGGAGGTCGGACGGCGGGGCGCTGTCGTTCATGGGCTTCCTCTCGCGATGCGCTCGAGCAGGGGCGGTCCGAGGTGCACGATGCCGACCAGGACGGAGGCGCCCGCGGCGACGAGGACGGCGCCGGCCGCGACGTCCTTGGCGCGTGCGGCGAGCGGGTCGGCGTGGGGGGAGGCGAGGTCGACGACCGCCTCGATCGCGGTGTTGGCGAGCTCGGCGGAGAGCACGAGCCCGCACGCCAGCACGATCGGCGCCAGCGGCACGCCGAGCCAGACGCCGACGGCGAGCGCCGCGGCTCCGATCGCGGCTTCGATCCTCAGGTTCCGTTGGTCGCGCCAGGCGATGGCGACGCCGCGCGCGGCGTGCCGGAACCCGATGCGGTGCTCGGACCTCACGGCGTCCCCTCCTCGAGCAGCGCGACGATGCGGCGTTGCGCCGCGTGGAACGGCGCCCAACCGGCCTCGTCCGGATGGTCGTGCCCGAGCAGGTGCACGAGCCCGTGCGCGGCCAGCACCGCGCGCTCGGTGGCGGCGTCGTGGCCGTGCCGGGACGCCTGCCGAGCCGCGACGTCGACGCCGACGAGGACGTCGCCGAGGTGCGGGATCCGCGGAACGCCCGCGGCGTCCTCCGGTTCCCAGGTGGGGTAGGAGAGCACGTCGGTGGTCCCCTCGACGCCCCGGTCGCGGAGGTTCCGTTCGGCGATCGCCGCGTCGCTCAGGAACACGACGGTCGCCTCGGCGCCCGCGGCGCCGAGCTCTTGGGCCAGGTGCGCGAGGGCGCGGCCGAGGAGCGCCCGTTCAGCCTTCGGAACGCGTCCCGTCTCGTCGATCGTCTCGATCACGCTTGAGTCCTTGGATCTCTTCGGCGCTCGGGTACTTGACGCGCCGGTGGAGCGAGGCGGTGAGCACGCGCTCGAAGGTCGAGGCGATCACGTCGAGGTCGCGGAAGGTGAGGGGGCTCTCGGAGAGCTGTCCGTCCTGGAGCCGCTGCTCGAACAGCCGGTCGATCATCGCGCGGATCGAACCTTGCGTCGGGTCGCTGAGCGACCGCGAGGCCGCCTCGACCGAGTCGGCCAGCATCAGCACCGCCGTCTCGCGCGAACGCGGCTTCGGACCGGGGTAGCGGAAGTTCAGCTCGTCGAGACGGTCGGAGTCCTCGAGCGCGCGCTTGTAGAAGTAGGCGAGGACCGTCGTGCCGTGGTGTTCGGCGACGAACGGTTCGAGGGCGCCCGGCAGGCCGTGGGCGCGCAGCATGCGCAGACCGTCCCGGACGTGGCTGGTGATGATCAGGTAGCTGAGGTGGGGACTCAGGTGGTCGTGCGGGTTGCGGCCGTCCGACTGGTTCTCGACGAAGAAGTGGGGCCGGCGGATCTTGCCCACGTCGTGGTAGAGCGAACCGACCCGGGCGAGCAGGGCGTCGCCCCCGATCTGCTGCACCGCCTGTTCGACCAGGTTCGCGATCAACTGCGTGTGCTGGTAGCTGCCGGGCGCCTCGATCACGAGCTTCTGCAGGAGCGGGCTCTGCGGCGAGGAGAGCTCGGTCAGGCGGAACTCGGTCAGGAAGTCGAACGGTCCCTCGGCGAGCGGCAGGAGCCCGAGGGCCACGATCCCGGCGAGCACCCCGCCGGCGAGGTAGGCGCCCATCTCGGTCGCGGCCGGGAGGGGCGCGATGCCGCCGTGCATCAGCTGGAGCGACACGATCACGAGACCGGAGACCAGGCCGCCGGCCGGTCCGGCGGCGAGCAGGGCGATCCGGTTGGGGACCCGGTCGGCGAGCAGGATCGCGGCGACGCTGCCGATCAGCACCGCCGCGGCGACCGAGAGCGGCGCCCCCGGGACCAGGAACCCGACCGCGAGCGCGAACCAGGTGGCCCACAGCAGGGCCGACGCGCGTCCGAGGAGCACGGACACGAGGATCGGCACCAGGAGCACGAACACGAACTCGTGGGAGAGGTCGATCGCGAGTCGCTGGAGCGCGAGCGTGACGAGCGAGATGCCGATCAGGAACCGGAACTGCCGACGACCGAGGCGGTTGCGGAGCACGCGGGCGGCGTAGAGGGCGGGGGAGGCGAGCAGCGCACCGATCAGCAGGCACCCGAGGATCACGACGGCGCGCTGACGCAGCTGCCGGGACTCGGGGTCGTAGAGCCCGACCGCCTCGAGCGCCCGCAGGTGCTCCTCCCGCAGGTCCTGGCCCTCGTCGACGATCACCTCGCCCGCCTCGAGGCGCCGCATCGCGGGCACCACCGCTCCGGCCGCTGCGTCCCGCGCGGCGGCGGTGAGCTCCGGATCGGGCCAGGCGGTCGGGAGCAGACGCTGCTGCAGCACCAGCCGCACGTCGCGACGCATCGGCGGGAGCGCGGCCTCCACCGCCTCCTCGGTCACCTCCTCGAGCCGTTCCGGCGGCACGCCGGCCGGATCCTGGTAGCGGGCCAGCAGCAGGTCGAGGACCGCGTCCGGAAGGTCGCTGACCGCCAGCGAGGAAAGGACCACCTGCTCGGCGATCGGGTCGACCGAGCTGATCTCGGCCACCTGCGCGCGTGCGGCCTGCCGCCGGCGTTCGGTGGCGAGCGGGTCGGCGACCTGCAGCGCGGTCGGCGCGACGAACCGTTCCGGGCTCGGCGTTCCGACCTCGAGCGGCAACGAGGGACGTTGACCGTAGACGCTGAACAGCAGCGCGCCGATGGCGATCCACGCCAGCACGAACGGGGGCCCACCGAGCGGAGGGCGACGTTCGCCGCGGCGGGACCGCCGACGGCTCACGGCGTCGGGACCTGGTCCTCGTACGCTCGGATGATCCTCGCCACGAGCGGGTGGCGCACGACGTCCCCCTTGTCGAAGGCGACGAAGCCGATGCCGTCGATGTCGCGCAGGATCCTGTGCGCCAGGCGCAGCCCGCTGTCGACGTTTCCGGGAAGGTCGGTCTGGGTCACGTCGCCGGTGACGACGACGGTGCTGCCGAACCCCATGCGGGTGAGGAACATCTTCATCTGCTCGCCGGTCGTGTTCTGCGCTTCGTCGAGGATGATGAAGGCGT
>SLSQ01000038.1 GCA_007130355.1 Trueperaceae bacterium | reverse complement strand
CGGTCCCCCTCGCCTTCGGGGGCGGGTCCGCCCCGGCGTCCGTCCCGGCCGGGACGGCGTCCGGCGCTCCGGTGGCGACGCGGGAGGCCGGGGACACCGTCGACGCGACGCGCGCGCTCGTCCTGGACGGGTACGCGCCCGAGGCGGTGGCGGCCGAGCGGGGGCTCAAGCTGCGGACGGTCGAGGGGCACCTGGCCGAACTGGTCCGCCGCGGCGACCTCACCGTGCAGGAGGCGACCGGTCTCGACGCCGCCGCGGTCCGCGCGGTCGAAGAGGCCCACGAGGCGCTTCCCGACGAGGTCCGGGGTCGCCTCCGTCCGCTTCACGAAGCGTTGGGGGGGCGCTACGGCTACGGCGCGTTGAAGGCCGTGCTCGCCGGCCGGGACGGCGGCGGGTGAGGTCCCCCTGGAGGTTCGTGCCCCTCGGCGCACGGTACGACGACCTGCGCGCGTCGGAACGACGCCGGGGACGTTGGTGGAGCGACCTGCTCGGGGCGCGGCGCCCTGGCCGCGGGCCGCGCGGCGACCCGACGCCGGCCGAGGCGCGTCTCGGCGCGGTCGATCGCGAACGGCTCGGGCGGCTCGCGCCCGCCCCTCCGCGTGCGGCGCAGCGGGCGGCGTACGACGCGCTCCGGGCGCGCACGCCCCAGGCGTTGATCGTGCGGCCCGACGACGGCTCGTGGAACGTCGCGCTCGACGACGTCGGTCCGTACGGCCCGACCGTGATCGATCCGCCCGACGATCCACCGCTCGGCCGTGACCTCCCCGACGCCGTGCACGAGCGCCTGGACGATCCTCGGGCCCTCCACCTTCCGCGCCTGGAACGGTGGTGGGTCCGCCATCACGACGGGATCCGTGCGCTCCGGACGGTGCTGGCGCGACTCGGCGCGCGGCGCGGCCCGTGGACGGCCGACGTCGCGCCGTGGGCGTGGGCCTGGATCGTGCGGACGCTGCCGGAGGCGCGCGGCCTTCCGCCGGTCCAGACGCCCGCTCCGCTGCGCTCCGAGGACCTGCGCAGCTGGCTCGGACCGCCGGGTCCGTTGCGGATGCGCGGGTCCGGCACGCCGCCGGACGACGCCACCTTCCGCGCGCTCGCCGACCGCGCCTCGGGCGAGCCGGGCGTGGCGCGCGCCATCTGGCGCGCCTGCCTGCACGATGGGGCCGAGTGGACGCCTCCCGACGCGGCACCGGACGCGCCCCTCGACGGCGCGGCCGATCCCCGCGACGGAGCCGTCGGCGACGACGCCGCGGTCTGGGTCCGCTCCCCGTCCCGCCTGACGCTGCCGTCGACGCGGCCCCTGAAGCATCGGGACCTGCTGCTCCTCCACGCCGTCGCGCTGCACCGCGACGCCCGCCTCGCCACGCTCGCCCTCGCGAGCGGGTTCGAGCCGGACGAGGCGGCGGCCCTGCTGCGGCGGATGGGGGCGTGGGGCCTGGTCCGGGACGGCGAGGAAGGCCGCGTGCGGCTCGCGCCGCTCGGCTTACCCGCGGTCCGTAGCCGGCTCGACGTGGAGGCGTTCGCCGGAGTGGACGAGTGAACGGCGCCGAAGGCCTGCTCGACGTCGTGCGCGACGTCTCGGAGATCCCCTTCCTGCGGATCGTGGCGGTCCTCCTGCTCGGTTTCCTCGCGGCTCGGGGGGTGTCGGTCGGCTTCGCGAGGCTGGGCGAACGGGTGCCGGCGGCGGTCCGGGTCCGTCTGCTGCAGGCGGTCCCGCTGGCCCGCCTCGCGATCGCGCTCGCGGTGATCGTGTACGTGGTGCCCCGCGTGGTGGCGCCCACCCCGCAGAACCTGATCGCGATCGTGGGCGCGGCCGGCATCGCGATCGGGTTCGCGCTCAAGGACTACGTGGGCAGCCTCGTGGCCGGCGTCGTCGCGATCACCGAAGCGCCGTACCGGCAGGGCGACTGGATCAGGATCGGGTCGCACTACGGCGAGGTCCGCAGCGTCGGCCTGCGCGCGATCGAGGTGGTGACGCTCGACGACGACGTCGTCACCATCCCGCACGGCGTGCTCTGGACCGACGACATCGCGAACGCCAACGACGGCGCCCGCACCCTGATGGTGGTGACCGACCTGTGGCTCGCGCCGGACCACGACGCCGGCGCGGTGCGCCGGCGTCTGCAGGAGGTGGCGTGGACCAGCCCGTGGCTGGACGTGCGGCGGCCCGTCGCGGTCGTGGTGCGCGAGGACCCGTGGGGCACGCGCTACCAGATCAAGGCGTACCCGCTCGAGGCGCGCGACCAGGTGCCGTTCCGGAGCGACCTGGTGACGCGCGGCAAGGCGGCGCTCCGGGCGCTGGAGGTGCGCTTCGTCGAGCGGCGCCCGAGTGCGGCCGACGCGCCAGGCGCGCCCGACGCGCCGTCCGGCGGCGCCGGGTAGCGCCGCCGCACGTCCGGACGGGGACCGGGGCCGGGGTTCGGCCACGGGGTTCGACCTGGACGGAGGTCAGCGCACCTCGCTGCCGGGCGGCGCGGCGCGGTCGAGCGACAGCAGCGACAGGCGGCCGTCCGGCCCCTCGGCGCTGAGGACCATTCCCTGCGACTCGATGCCGCGCAGCTTCACCGGCTTCAGGTTCGCGACGACGACGACCGTGCGGCCCACCAGCTCCTCCGGATCGTAGTGGGCGCGGATGCCGGAGACGATGGTGCGGGTCTCGGTCCCGACCTGGACGGTCAGGACCAGGAGCCGGTCCGCCTTCGGGTGCGCCTCGCACGCCGTGACCGTGCCGACCCGCAGGTCGCAGGCGGCGAACGTCTCGATGTCGATCTCCGGCTTCGGTTCGAACGCCACCGGCGCCGCTCCGCCCGCCTCGTCCTCCGACTCCGCCGGGGCCTCCACCTCGATCGCCGCCTCGAGCGCCGCACGATCGATCCGCGGGAAGAGCGGATCGCCCTTGCGGGTGGCGGAACCTTCGGCGAGACCGTCCCAACGCTTCGCGTCGTCGAGGGTCGGCGCCGTCCCGGGCATGCCGAGCTGGTGCCGCAGCTCCGCCATCTTGGCCGGCATCACCGGGTCGAGCAGGACCGAGGCGCATCGAAGCGCCTCGAGGCAGGTGCGGAGCACCGTGTCCAGGCGGCCGGCCGCCTCCGGATCCTTCGCCAGGCTCCACGGTTCCGACTCGCTGACGAACTTGTTCGCGGCGCGTACCGCGTCCATCGTGCCCGCGACGGCGCGGTCGAACTGAAGCCGGGCGACCTGCTCGACGACGCGGTCGGGCAGGTCGAGGAAGCGGTCGCGCAACGCTCCGGCGCCGGCGACGTCGGGACCGAACGGCGGAACGCGCCCGTCGCGGTACTTGCCGAGCATGCCCAGCGTCCGGTTGAGCAGGTTGCCGAGGTCGTTGGCCAGGTCGGCGTTGACGCGGTCCACCAGTCCGACCTCGTGGAAGCTCGCGTCGAGTCCGAAGGTCATGTCGCGCAGCAGGAAGTAGCGGAAGGCGTCGTTGCCGTAGCGCTCGGCCAGCTCGAGCGGGCGGACCACGTTGCCGAGCGACTTGCTCATCTTGCGGTCCTCGACCAGCCAGTAGCCGTGCACGTTGAGGTGCTGGAAGAGGGGGATGCCGGCCGCCTTGAGCATGGTGGGCCAGAAGACGCCGTGCGGCTTGACGATGTCCTTGGCGATGAAGTGCTCGACGTGCGGCCAGTAGCGGTCCTCGAGCCCTTCGCTGGCGACGGCGCTGTAGTAGTTGATGAGCGCGTCGAACCAGACGTAGGTGACGTGGTCCTCGTCCCACGGCAGCGGGATGCCCCACGGCACGCGGCTGCGAGGCCGGCTGATCGACAGATCGCCGATCGGTTCCTTCAGCATCGAGAGGACCTCGCTCCGGTAGCCGGCCGGGCGGATCAGATCGGGGTTCGTTTCGAGCCGTTCGCGCAGCCAGGGGCGGTACTTCTCCATGCGGAAGAAGTAGTTCGCCTCGCTACGGTACTCCGGCGCGATCTCGTGCTGGGGGCAGAGCCCGTCCTCGGTGAGTTCCTTCTCGGTGTAGTACCGCTCGCAGCGGACGCAGTAGAGGCCGCCGTACTCGCCGTAGACGATGTCGCCCTGGTCGTAGACCCGCTGCAGGACCTCGCGGACGACCTTCTTGTGGCGCTCTTCGGTGGTGCGGATGAAGGCGTCGTAGCCGATGCCGAGCCGGTCCCAGGCCGCTCGGAAGGCGCCCGCCACCCGGTCGGTGTACTCCTGCGGCGAGGTTCCGGCCGCGTCGGCCGCCTTCTGGATGTTCTCGCCGTGCTCGTCGGTGCCGGTCAGGAAGTACACGTCGTCGCCGGCGAGCCGCCGGTAGCGCGTGGCCACGTCGACCAGGATGGTGGTGTAGGCGTGGCCGATGTGCGGTTCGGCGTTCACGTAGAAGATCGGGGTGGTGGCGTAGAGGACGCCGCGGTCGGTCGCGGATCGGTCGTCGGACATCGTGGGAATGGTAGCAGACGCCCGTGTGCACGGGCCGTCCCGGGTCCGGCGCCGCGTGCCATCATGCCGGGGTGAGCGACCTGTCCAGCGACGCCGCCGCCGCGGCGGAGGACTTCTACCGCGCCCGTCGGCGTGCCGCCTTGCGGCGCTTCCTGGCGCAGATGGGCGGGCACGACGACCGGGCGGTACCGTACGACGAGGTGCGGCGCCGGCTGCGGGCGGTCGAGAGCGCCGAGCGGACCCTCGAGGACGTAGCGCTCGACGCGATCGTGGGGTCGGTCGGGCGCGCGGCGGACTTCACGCGCGGCTTCCTGCCCCTGCGGGACGAGGACCAGGAGCGTTGGACCCGGGTGCGCCGGGCGATGACCGGCCTCGAGGGCGTCCCGCCGGTGGAGCTGTACCGGATCGGCGACGCGTACTTCGTCAAGGACGGCAACCACCGGGTGTCGGTGGCGCGCCAGCTGGGGATGCGGACGGTGCAGGCGTACGTGACCCCGGTCCGGACGCGGGTGCCGTACGCGCCCGGCGACGACCCCTCCGACCTGATCGTGCGGTCGGAGCAGGCGGCGTTCCTGGAGCGGACCGGACTGGACCGGGAGCGCCCCGGCGCCGAACGGACGGTGCGGGTCACCGAGCCGGGCGGCTACGCGACGCTGCTCGAGCACATCGGCGTCCACCGTTGGTACATGGGCATCGACGAGGACCGGCCGGTCCCGATGCCGGAGGCGGCGGGCCACTGGTTCGACGACGTCTACGCGCCGGTCGTGCGGGCGATCGTCGAGAGCGGGGTGCTGCGCGGCTTCCCGGGGCGGACCGAGGCCGACTTGTACCTGTGGCTCGCCGAGCACCGCGCCGAGCTGGCCGAGCGGATCGGCTGGGACCTGCCGTCGGAGACGCTGGCGATGGGCGTGGCCGGCGAGCCGTTCGCCGACCGGGAGCGGCGCGACGCCTGGCTCGAGCGGGTCGCGCACGACGAGCGCGGGGCCCACGACCGGCGGCTCGCCGACGACGTGCTCGCGGTTCTCGACCTCGACGGGGACGAGCGGCCGGTCACGGCGCAGGCGCTGCGCCTCGCGGCCCACGAAGGGGCGCGCCTGTACGGTCTGGCGGTACGCACCGCGCCGGTCGCGGGTCCGGTGCACGACGCGGAGGGCGACGCGCAGGGCGCGCAACGGGACCGGTTCCTGGAGGCGTGCGCCGCCGCCGGACTCTCCGCGCAGTGGGCGGCGGCCGACGGCGACCCGGCGCAGGCGGTGCTGGAACGGGCCCGCTGGGTCGACGTCGTGGTGGCCGACCTGAGGACGAAGGGGGGGACGGGGGCGGAGCGGTCGGAGGAGCAGCGGACGGAGGAGGGGCCGGTCGCTCCGTGGGCGCGGTCGCTCGTGCGCCGCGCCCCCCGACCGCTGCTGACGGTCGGGGACGGGCCGGCGTCGGAGCTGGCACGGCCGCTGCTCGCCTTCGACGGAAGCGAACGGTCCGAGACCGGCCTGTTCGCGGTCGCCTACGCCGCGCTCCGTTGGGGGGCGCGGCCGACGGTGCTCCACGTGGTCGAAGGGAGTCGGCCCCCCGTCCGGGACCCGTTGGAGCGTGCCCGGGCGGCGTTCGCGCGGTTCGGCGTCGAGGCGGATCTGATCCGCCGGCACGGCCCGGTCGCCGAGACGATCGCGGCGGTCGCCGAGCGGTCGGGGGCGGACCTGGTCGTGATCGGCAGCCACAAGCGGGCACGCTGGTTCGAGGAGGTGTTCGGAGGCACGCTCGAGCCGGTCCTGCTGCGGTCGCGTGGACCGGTCCTGATCGTCTGACCGCGTCTCGGACCGAGAGGGTCCCTACGGTAGGATGCGCGCCATGGCGAAACGCGGAGGCACGCCCCAATCGAAGGACTTCAGCGCCTGGTACAACGAGGTCGTCTACGACGCCGACCTGGTGGACCTGTCGCCGGTGCGCGGGAGTTTCGTGATCCGTCCGTACGGCTACGCGCTGTGGGAGAACGTCCAGCGCGAGTTGGACGCGATGTTCAAGGCGACGGGGCACCAGAACCTGTACTTTCCGATGCTGATCCCGATGTCGTACTTCGAGCGCGAGGCGGAGCACGTCGAGGGCTTCAGCCCCGAACTCGCCGTCGTGACGCACGCGGGCGGCAAGGAGCTCGAGGAGCCGCTCGCGATCCGGCCGACGTCGGAGACGATCATCGGCGAGCTGTACGCCAAGTGGATCCAGAGCTACCGTGACCTGCCGCTCCTCTACAACCAGTGGTGCAACGTGATGCGCTGGGAGATGCGGACCCGGCCGTTCCTGCGCACCAGCGAGTTCCTCTGGCAGGAGGGCCATACCGCCCACGCCACCGCCGAGGAGGCGCTCGAGGAGACGCGCCGGATGCTGGACGTGTACGCCGACTTCGCGGAACGGTTCGCGGCGATCCCCGTGGTCAAGGGCGAGAAGAGCGCCGCCGAGCGGTTCGCCGGCGCCGTCCAGACGTTGACGATCGAAGCGATGATGCGCGACGGCAAGGCGCTCCAGTCCGGCACCAGCCACTACCTGGGCGAGAACTTCGCGCGGGCGTTCGACATCACCTTCAACGACGTCCACAACGAGCAGGCGTACGTCCACACCACCAGTTGGGGCCTCTCGACCCGCATCATCGGCGCGATCATCATGACGCACGGTGACGACGCCGGATTGATCCTGCCGCCGCGGCTGGCGCCGTACCAGGTGGTGCTGGTGCCGATCGCCCGCGGCAGCGACGCGGAGGCGGTCGCGCGCGTCGGGGAGCAGGCGCGGGCGACCGCGGCCGCGCTGACCGAGCGGGGCGTGCGGGTGCACGTCGACGACCGCGCGGAGATCAGCCCCGGGCGCAAGTTCCACGAGTGGGAGCGCAAGGGGGTGCCGCTGCGGATCGAGCTGGGACCGAAGGACCTGGAGGCCGGCACCGCGCCGGTGGCCGACCGCCTCTCGGGCGAGAAGGAGCCGGTGCCGATCCACGACCTGCCGGAGGCGATCCCGCTGCGCCTGGAAGCGTTCCACGACCGCCTCTTCGAGCGGGCTCGGGCGTTCCGCGACGCGCGCATCGGGCACGCCGAGACGTACGACGAGCTCAAGGCCAAGCTGGAGGACGGTTGGGTGTGGGCGACGCACTGCGGAGACCCGGAGAGCGAGAAGCGGATCCAGGAGGAGACCAAGGCCACCGTCCGCTGCATCCCGCTCGAGGGGCCGTCGGCCGAGGGCACGACGTGCGTGCACACCGGTGCGCCGAGCGGGTACCCCCGCAAGGTCCTGTTCGGACGTGCCTACTGAGCGCCGAGCGGCCACGACCGGCGCCGGAGCGGTCCGCCACCCGGGTGTCAGAGTCCCGGGAGCGGGCGGTCGTTAGGGTGGGCGCATGACGGAGTTCCTTCTCGATCCCGACGACGGTCGGCCCACCCTGACGGCCGCGTTGCGGACCGCGCTCACGAAGCGCGTCGCCAAGGAAGCGCGTGCCCTGGCCGCCCGCGCCGACGTCACCGTCGTCTTCGAAGAGCCGCGCCGCGCCTCCGACCTCGCCCTGCTCTGGTTCTCCGGCGAGCGGTCGGCGGTCCTGGACCTGGTTGGCGACTGGGATCCGAACGGACCGTACGCGATCCAGATCGCGCACGCCGGACCGCGGGGCGTGCGGTACGAGCTCGCGCTCTACGTGGTGGCCGACTCGGAACGGTTCGAGCGGTTCGGTGGGGCCTCCGGT
>SLSQ01000275.1 GCA_007130355.1 Trueperaceae bacterium | reverse complement strand
CCCCGACGGAGGCGACGCGGACGAGGCGGCCGTCCGGGACCGCCTCCGGAGCGCGACCCTCGCGGCGACCGAGGGCGCCTTCGCGGCGACGGAGCGGGACCTGGAGCTGCCGGACGGACCGACCTGGCGCCGGGCGCGTGGCGCCGAGCTGCGGGCGATCGCGCGCCTGGTGCGCAGCGACGCCTTCCTGACGCCCGGCCGCTGGCCGGTCCGGTTCGAGCGGGCGTTCGAGACGGAGGCGTTCGGTCTGCGCCTCCGCGGCGTCGTGGACCGCGTCGACGTCGGAGCGCACGACGCCGAACTGGTCGACTACAAGCTCGGGGTCTCCGCCCCGCGCGGCGTGCCCGACCGGCACGGCCGCGGCGCCCACGACCTGCAGCTTCCCCTCTACCTCGAGGTCGCCGCGCCGGAGGTGGTTCCGGAACGGTCGCAGGTCCGCGCCCGCTACCTCTCGGTCCGGGGCGCCACGACCGTACGGACCCTCGACCGGGAGGGGGGCGACGCCGACCGGGCGTTCCTGAGCGCCCTCGCGGCCGAGGCCCGGGACCGGGCCGGGCGGGGCGCCTGGCCGGTCCGTCCGGACGCGCGGCGCGAAGCGTGCCGGACCTGCGCCCTCGGGCCGGTCTGCCGGGTCGGGCCCCGCATCGACCGCAAGCCGGCCGACACGTCGCCGGACCGGAGCGACCGGTGAGCGGGCGGACGCCGCCCCCGGCCGACGGACTGACCGAGCTGCAGCGCCGGGCCGCCCACGCTCCCGGCCCGGTCGCGATCGAGGCCGGGGCCGGGACCGGCAAGACGCACACCCTCGGCCACCGCTACCTCGCGCACCTGCACGAGGGCCTCTCGCCCCTCGAGGTCGTGGCGATCACCTTCACCGAGCGCGCCGCGTCGGAGCTGCGCGCCCGGGTCCGCCGCTACGCCCGTACCGCCTTCGGTGCGGACGATCCGCGACTCGACGAACTCGAGGCCGCCCCGCTCGGCACCGTGCACGCCCTCTGCCTCCGCATCGTCCGCGACCATCCGGAGGCCGCCGGCGTGCCGCCCGGCGTCCGCATCCTCGATCCGTTGGAGGGAGAGGCGTGGTGGTCGGAACGGCTCGACGTGGCGCTCGCGGGCGCGCCCGAGGAGCTGTTCGAGCTGCTGCCGTACGACCGGGTCCGGGCGGCGCTCGCCACCCTCCTGCGCGACCCGTACGCCGCGGAGCGGGCCTTCGCCCGACCTCCGCTCGACTGGGCGCGGGTGGCGGAAGGGGACCGGGCCGACGCCCGGGAACGCCATCTCGGCGGCGCCGACCTGAACGGTGCGGTCGCCACCCTGCGCGCTCTGGGCGAACGACCGGAGGGCGACGCCGGCGAGCGCGCACGTCGCGCCGTGCTCGCGGCGTTCGCGGCCGCTGCAGCGGACCGGGAGGAGGAGGCGCGTGCGGCGATGGCGAACGTGCGCGCGAACGTCGGGTCGGAACGGACCTGGGGAGGGGAACGGACCGAGTTGCGCGAGGCGCTGGCCGTCGCCCTCGACGCGTTGCGGGCCTGGCGGGACGACCCGCGCTCCGCGCTCCGGGCGGGCGACGCCGATCGCCGTCTCGACGCCGTGCTGCCGCTGTTGCACGAGACGTACCGGGGCGTCCGCGCCGCCCTGCAGGGGGCGCACCGTCGGGCCGGGACCACCGACTTCGCGGCCGTCGAGGTCGCCGCCCTCGCCGCCCTGAACGACCCGACGGTCCGCGAGCACTACCGGTCGCGCTGGCGTGCCGTGCTGGTCGACGAGGCGCAGGACACCAGCCCGGTGCAGGAGGCGCTCGTCGACCGGCTCGCACGGTTCGTGCGCCTCACCGTCGTGGGCGACCCGAAGCAGAGCGTCTACGGCTTTCGTGGCGCCGGCGTCGGGGCGTTCCAGAACCTCGCCGACCGGGTCGTCCGGCACGGAGGCGAGCGGGTGACGCTCGATCTCGGGTTCCGCACGCACGCCCCGCTGGTCGAGGCGTCGAACCGGATGTTCGCACCGCTCCTCGGCGAGCTGCACGCGCCGCTCCGCGGCCACGCCCGCGAGGCGCCGTTCCGAGCGCCGCCGCTGCGGGCGTGGCGTACCGAGGTCCCCCGCGGGACCCCGGCGCCCGACGTCCGTTGGGCCGAAGCGGTCCGCGTCGCCGACGGCCTGGCCCGACTGTTCGCCGACGGCACGCCGGTCCGGGACCCGAGCGTGGCCGGTGGGCTTCGGCCGGCGGTTCCCGGGGACGCGGCGGTGCTGGCGCGGACCTGGTCGGTGCTCGACATGCTCGCCGAGATCCTGCCGGAGCGCGGGGTTCCGGCGGTCCACACCGGTGGGGGGAACCTGCTCGCGACCCGCGAGGCGCACGACGGGCTCGCCGCGCTGCGGTGGCTCGCCGACCCGGACGACGACGTGGCGCTGGTCGCGCTCCTGCGGGGACCGTGTTTCGCGGTGGCGGACGACGATCTGGACGCGTTCGCGACCGGTTCCACCGGCGATGGTTCGTGGTGGACGCGTCTCGTCCGGGTCCGGCCGGTCTGGGCGGAGCGGCCGCTGCGGGTGCTCGAGGGGCTCCGTGCGCACGCGGCCGACGACGCGCCGGAGCGGTCGCTGCAGCGGCTCGACCGGGCCACCGGCTGGGGCGCCGTGCTCGCGAACCTGCCGGCGGGGAGCCGACGCGCCGCCGACCGCGAGGGATTCGTGCGGCTGGTCCGCGAACTGCAGCGGGGCGGCAACGACACGGTCGCGGTCGCGCGGAGGATCCGGCGGCTCCAGGAGGACGGAACTCAGGTCGACCGGCCCTCCCTCGAGGCGGGAGAGGCCGTGACGTTGGCGACGATCCACCGGGCCAAGGGACTCGAATGGCCGATCGTCGCGACCGTCGCGCTCGACGCGCGGGGCGCTCCGGACCTGCCCGCGGTGCGGACCGATCCGGAGCTCGGCGTCGCCGTCCGCGTCGAGGCCGAGGACGATCCGAGCGCGAAGCCGGTCGCCTGGACCCGGCTCGAGGCCCGGGCCCGCGACGAACGAGAGGCCGAGACGCGTCGCCTGCTCTACGTCGCCGTCACCCGCGCCGCCGATCTGGCGGTGCTGTCGTGGGCCGGCGAGGGGAGCGGCGTGGCGCGGGTGGCGCACGACGCCCTGACGGTGGCGGGCGTCGTGCCGGAGGAGGCGTCGATCGATCCCGCCGAACTGCGCCGCGGCGCGCGGTCGGGTCCCGGCGGCGGATCCGATCAGGCGGAGGCCGAACCCTCCGCAGCCGGAGCGACCGCACGGAGCCGGAACGACAGCCAACCGATCTGAGCGACCGACCCGGCCACGAACGCCGCCATCGCCCACACCAGGCCGCTGCCGGCCTGGAGCGCGACCGCGAGCGCGAGCACCGCCGTGGCCACGCCGAGGAAGATGGCGACCGACTCGCCGATGCCGCGGGTGCGGCCGGCGTGCACGAGCCGGCCCTGCAGCCAGTTGCGCACCACGTCGAGCGGGGCCCAGATCAGCCCGAGCCAGAAGGCGTCGCGCGCCAGCTCGACCAGCGCGGGCGGCAGGCCGGAGACCGGTCCGAACCACCAGGCGGCGGCGGGGGTCGCCGCCATCGCCGTGGCGCCGGCCGCCGCCACGGCGGCGAGCAGCAGCGTGAAGCGGCGCAGCGTCCGATCGGCGCCCGGTCGGTCGGCCAGGGAGACGACCACCTCGTTGTACGCCATGCCCATGCTGCGGAACAGGAACACGAGGCCGCCCACCACCGGCCAGGCCGCCAGGGACGGCAGCGCGTCCGGCATCCGGGCGATCGCGGCGGCGCCGATCGGCTGCACCAGGAGCAGCAGCAGGCTGGTCGCCGCGAGCGGGAGGTAGAAGGTCAGGAATCGTGGCAGCGCCAGCGGCGGCCGCGTCGCCGGCGCCGGCAGCACGCGGTAGCGCACCACGGCGCGCGAGCGGAGGCCGGTGTAGATCGCTTCGGCGGTCACGCCCGCCGAGATCGCCGTCGCCGCTACCGCCACGCCGGGCACGCCGCCGTGCGCCAGGCCGGCGATCGCCACCGTCGCGACCGACGCCAGCCGCACGGCGGTGCCGACCCCGACCGCCCGGGCGTGGCCGTGCCGGATCAGGAGGCCCTGGTGGAACCGTCGGTAGGCGATCGTCCAGGTCCACGGCAGGAGCAGCATCAGGCCGAGCCGAGCCGGTTCGATCACCGCGTCCGGCGGTCCGAAGAGCGGCACGAGGACCGCGTCGAACGCCGGCGTGAACGCGAAGATCGCGTGCACCACGGTCAGGGCTCCGCCCGAGACCATCATGAACCGGTGGATCAGGCGGTACGAGGCGGCGTCCCGCGCCAGCGCGGTGCTGGCCGCGAGCAGCATGATGATCGGCGCCTCGACGATCAGCGCCACGGGGAAGACGATTCCGCCGTACGCCGCCAGGTGGACCTCGGGATCGGCCAGACGCGCCATCGCGGCGCTGACCAACGGCAGTTCGATCCCCATGAAGGTCCAGCTCGCCGCCAGCGGCCACCAGGCGGAGAACACCGCGACCAGGCCGAGGCGGGGGGCGACGGATGCGGGTGCGGCCGGCCCGGGCACGTTCAGCTCTGGGACGGAGCGCTCGGCGGGCGCAGACGCAATGCGGCCAGCGCCCCCACGGCGGGCCAGAGGGCGGAGAGCCAGAGCACCGGGACGTAGCTGCCCGCCAGGTCGTAGCCGACCGAGAACAGCAACGGCCCGATGGCGGTACCCGCGGTCGTCAGGGTGGTGGCGAAGCCTTTGACCGAGCCGAGGTGCCGGCGCCCGAAGTAGGTGGCGTAGATCGCGCCCGACACGGAGTTCTTCATCCCTTGCGCGAGGCCGAGCAAGGTGCCGTAGAGCCAGGCGAGTCCGGGCGGCACGTTGCCGGCCATGAGCAGCGCCGCGACCAGGAACGCGAGACAGAGCGAGAGGGTGAAGCGGGGCGGGAACCGGTCGAGCATGACGCCGGAACCGAACGTTCCGACCGCCGTGACGAGGCCGATCGGGACGAACACGGCGGCCGCCGCCATGCGGTCGATGCCGCCCTGCGCCAGGATGTCGAAGTGGTGGAAGATCAGCCCGGTCCCGAGCGCGCTGACCGCGGCGTCCCCGGACACGACCAGCCAGAAGGCGGCGGTCCGGCGCGCTTGCGCGAGCGACATCGTCGCCTCGCGGAGCGGTCGCTCCTCGACGGTGCTGCGGCGGTGCCCGTCCGGACGGTGCCCGTACGCCTCCGGGCGGTCGCGGAAGAAGGTGACGCCGACGGGGACCGCGACCAGCGCGACGATCGCGGCCAGCCAGGCGTAGCCGGAACGCCAGCCGACCGCGCCGACGAGCGACTCGAGCCCCTGGGGAGCGAGCGCGGTGGCCACGGCCATGCCGATCATCACGAGGCCGACCGCCATGCCGCGCCGCTGTACGAACCAGAGGTTCAACACGTGCTGGCTGACCAGGCTCAGCGAGCCCTGCCCCAGCATTCGGATCAGCACGAAGCCGATCGCCAGCATCCACAGCCCCTCCACGAAGCTCATGTAGAGGCAGGCGCCGGCGAACGCCGAGGCGATCAGGCCGACGGCGAGGCGGGGGCCGCGACCGTCGATGAAGCGGCCGACGAACGGCAGCGCCAACGATCCGGCCAGCGTGCCGACCGTGTAGAGCAGGGAGACGGTGCTGCGGGTCACGCCGAGGTCGTCGATGATCGCGTCGAGGAAGACGGAGACCCCGACCGTCTGGCCGGGGATCGTGGCGACCATCGTGACGAGCGACGCCATCAGCACCGCCCAGGCGAACGGGAACGGCGTGGCGTCGATCAGTCGGCTCTGTTTGGGGGGTGGGGGTGGCGAGGAGGAGGACGGCACGATCGGAGCAGGGTACACCCGAAGGGCGCGGTTCCGAAGAACCGCGCCCCATCGAACCGTCCGTGCGCCGCGCGCGGCGCTGCCGTCTAGCGACCGCTCAAGGACCGACCGGCGCAGCAGGTGCGGCCGGGTCGCCGACGCCGCCGCCGCCGTCGAGCGGATCGGGGGCCGGCTCCGGCTCGGGCGGGCGCAGCCCTTCGCGGACCTCTTCGGTCAGGGTCCGCACCTCGGCCAGCAACGACTCCATCTCGCTGGCCGCCTCCTCGGCGTCGGCGTCGCCGGCCGCGAGGTCGGCGATGCGCGCGTCGAGGTCGTCGACGCGGTCCTGCACCGTCGCCAGGTCGCCGCGCAGCTGCTCGGCTTCGTCGGCGCTCAGGCCGGGGGAGCCGCAGGCGGCGAGGAAGAGCAGCAGCGATACCGCGGCCGCGGCGGTGAGGGTGGTGCGCTTCGATCGGAACATGGTCGCCTCCGAATTCGTACGTTCTTCGGCTCGATCGGACGGGGGCGTCCCGCCGGTCGGCGACGGGCCCGTCCGATCCGTGCCCGGCACCGTATCCGCAGCGGTTCGGAAGCGAATGTCGTCCCGTTTACACATACGGTGGGTCGGAATGGGGGCCATTGGGAACCAATCCCGCGTCGAATGGGCGCTTGTGGGCCGGTACGAAGCGCCGTACCGTACTCGGAGCGCCGATGTGCCTTCGCGCTCCCCGCACGGGGGCGAACTCCGCACGGTCGGTACCGTACGGCTCAGGCGCAGGGCCGCACCGAGGGTGCGTGACCGCCGGGGGACGGGGCCGTCCAACGCCGTGCTAGGCTGACGTCACGTACCGGAACCCGGACCCATGGGAAGGGCGTGAAGATCGGACGACCGACTCCGGTACCGGTGGGGCCGCCCGACGCGTCCTGCCGCCACGCGAACGTGGTCGTCCCCTCCCGCATGGACCGAACCGAATCGGACGCGAACGCACCGTCCCGGCGACCGGCGGCCGGCTTCCACGTCGTGCGCACCCGGCCCGAGCACGCGGCGCAGGTCGCCTCGGTGATCCGTGCCGCGCACCGCGTGTCCGAGCACGATCCGTGCTTCAGCTGCTTCCGCGAGGAGCACGTGCGACGCCAGATCCGCCGCTTCCCCGAGGGGCAGTTCGTCGCCGTCGAGGCGGGACCGGAAGGACGCGACCGCGTCGTCGGGTGCGCCGTGCTCATGCGGACCGACGTGCCGCCGGAGCGTGGCCACGGTTCGTGGCTCCGGACGATCGGGAGCCTCGGCCTGCATCGGCACGAGCCGAACGGTCGTTGGCTCTACGGAGTCGAGATGGCCGTGCACCCGGACGCCCAGGGACGCGGTGTCGGCAGCGCCCTCTACCGGCACCGACTGCGGCTGGTCGGCGAGCTCGGACTCGAGGGTCTCTACGCCGGGGGTCTGCTCAAGGGGTACCGGCGGTACCGGCGGCGCCTCTCGCCGCGGGCGTACGCCGATCGCGTACGTGGGGGCCAGATCGAGGACCCCACCGTCTCGATGCAGCTGCGCAAGGGGTTCCGCGCCGAAGGGGTCCTCGAACACTACGACGACGACGTCGACTCGGGCGATTGCGCGGTCCTCATCGTCTGGCGAGCCGGTGCGAAGCGCCCCGACCGCCTGCCCGCGCCCGTGGTGGCGAAGCGGGCCTGGCCCCGGGCCCGTCCCGACCGCGGCCGGCCCGAGGGCCGACCGGACCGACGCCGCTGAGCGGGTCTCACCGTCCCGGCGGCTGAAGCGGGCCGTCGTTCCCCGCCACGGCGGGGGCCGACGGCAGCCAACGATGCACCGCTGCCAACAGGTCCGGTACGGGTCGACCGAGGGCGAAGCCCTGGAAGCGGTCGATGCCGAGCGACCGCAGCAGCGGCAACGCCTCCCGGTCTTCGATCCCCTCGGCCACGACGTGGACGCCGGCCGAGACCAGCCGGCGGATCATCGCTGCGGACGCTCCCGAAGGTTCGGCCAGCAGGTCGACGGTCGCGCCACGGTCGAGCTTGACGCCGGACACCGCCGCACGCGGCAACGATTCCGGCCACCGCTCGTTCAGGTCGTGCGGATCGAGGTCGTCGAGCCACACCTGCGTCCCGGTCGCGGCCAAGCGGGCGACGGCGGCGGCGTAGCCGGACAGGTCGCGGACCGACTGCTCGGTCAGCTCGATCCGGAGCCGGGGCCGGAGGTCGGGCCGAAGCTGCCCGAACCAGCGCTCGCTCTCGATCGACAGGAGCTGCTCGGGCGCCAGGTTCAGGTGCAACGGCGGCGCGTCGGGTCTGCGTTCGGCGACCTGCGCCACGAGCGAAGCGAGCCGTTGGATCGTGAAGCGCGTGAAGGCGTCCCGTCGGTCGCGGTGCAAGAGCCACGGCAGGAGATCGTTCGGGCCCTGCACCGTTCCGTCCGGTCGGGGCCGTCGGAGGAGCGCCTCGAAGGCGGCCGGGGTGCGACCGTCGGGACCGAAGATCGGCTGGACGTACCAGTCCAGCTCGCGCAGGAGCAGCGGGTCGGGCGGCTCGGAGGACATGG
>SLSQ01000024.1 GCA_007130355.1 Trueperaceae bacterium | reverse complement strand
CGGCAGGGACCGACGCCACGTCCGTCGCCGGCGCATCGGCCTCCTCCGGGTGCGTGGCCGCGGTCTGCGCCGAGGCGGCGTCCCGTTCGGCGACGAGGGCGGCCCGCTCACGGGCGCGCCGGTACCGCCGGCGATCGTCGAAGGCGCGCGCCACCGCCCGCACCGTGACGCCTCCGAGCACCACGGTGGGCACGACCGCGACCACGCCGTTCCACTGGAACCGCACGAACTCGACCGCCAACGTCGTCACCGCGGCGCCGATCAGCAGCAGGAGGAACGGCGAGGCCGGGCGGTCGTCCGCGTCGCGGTGGTCGAGCGGTGTCACCGCGCCGCTCCGGCCGTCAGCGCGTGCGGACGCTCCACGGAGGACGCGTCGTGGACGGTCACCTCGATGCGGGCGTCGCCGACCCGTTGCAGGACGCGCAGGTCGCGGATGCAGCCGTCCAGGTCGCCGTCGCCGTCCGAATCGTCGCGGATCAGGCCGAGTCCGGGCGCGACGTCGCGGACCCTGTGCCGGCCGATCGAGCGGCCGTAGCTCCGGTCGGGCTGGAGCACGTCGAGGAGCGGCTTGACCGCCCCGTACTTTCCGTCGGCGTCGAGCAGGCTCCGTTTCGGTCGGCGGAGCACGATCGCGACGTCGCAGCGGTCGAGGGGGGCGGCGGGCGCCGCCGGCCGCAGTCCGCTCCGCGCCAGCATCAGCAGCGAGTCGCGCAGGCGGCGGTAGTCCTGGGCGTGCATGCGCAGGAGCGCGTTGGCGCCCGGCAGGAGCACGTCGTCGATCACGAGGGTCCAGGACGACGGCGTCATGCCGGTCACGATACCGGCCCGGGGCGCGACGGGAGTAGACTGGCCGCCGATGCCTCGGACCGCCCCTGCCGCCCCCCTTCGCGCCGTGGCGCGGCGCCTTCGCGGTCCCTCCTTCCGGCGCCGGGTTCCGCAGTACCTGCTCGGGCTGGTGACGATGGCGGTGGGGCTGGCGGTGATGCTCGAGGCCGGCGTCGGCGTCGGGCCGTGGGCGGTGTTCCACGAGGGGATCGCCGTCCGCACCGCGCTCACCTTCGGCCAGGCGCTGATCCTCGTCGGGGTGGTGGTCCAGGCGTTCGCCTGGTGGGCAGGCGAGTCGCCGGGCCCGGGCACGGCCCTGAACATGCTCCTGGTCGGACCGTTCGTGGACCTCTTCCTCGCCTCGGGCTGGGTCCCGGTGCCCGACACGCTCGGTCTCGGCCTGCTCCAGGTCACGGCGGGCGTGGTCCTGATCGGCGCCGGATCGGGCCTGTACATCACGGCGCGGTTCGGCGCGGGCCCGCGCGACGGCTTCGTCCTGGCGGCGTCGCGCCTTTCGGGCGCCACCGTACGGCGCGTGCGCACCCTCCTCGAGATCGTGGTGCTGGCGGTCGGCTGGCTCCTGGGCGGTACCGTCGGGATCGGTACGGTCCTGTTCGCGCTGGCGATCGGGCCGGCGATGCAGGCGGCGATCCGGCTGTTCAGTCTGCCCGCGGCGCGACCGGTTCCCGCAGGGGACTGACGTCCAGATCGGCCAGCCGAGGCAGGATCCGATCGCGCGTCCACGCCAGGTGCCCGTCCATCGCTTCGCGCGCCGCGTCCGGGTCACGGTTCCGGAGCGCCTCGTGGATCTTCAGGTGCCAGGCCAGCGCCCCGGTCGGCGCGTGGTGCGAGTCGAGCGTCAGGTCGCGCGAGACGTAGAACAGGTGCCCGATCGTCGTCATCAGTCGGCGTAGCACACGGTTGTCGACGGCGGCGGCGAGTCGATTGTGGAACTCCATGTCCACCTCGAAGAACGACGCTGGATCGTGCCGCACCTGCTCCATCCGGTCGAGCAGGCGCTCGAGGTCGTCGAGGAGGACGTCGTCCGCCTGGCGCGCCGCTTCGGCCGCGATCTCCGGTTCCAGACGGAGGCGGATCCAGAGGAAGTCGCGGACCAGCGGCCGGATCCGCCCTTCGTCCCGGAAGATGGCGAGCATCATCGGATCGAGCACGTCCCAGTTCGACTCGTCGCTGACGACGGTGCGCTTCCCCTGCGACATTTCGACCATCCCGCGTTGCTGCAGATCGCGCAACGCCTCGCGCACGACCGCGCGGCTTACGCCGAACTGTTCGATCAGGACCGCCTCCGATGGGATCGAATCGCCGGGCGCGAAGTCGCCGGCGACGATGCTGCGGGCGATCTGGCGGCCGACGTCGTGGTGGACGCGGACGGGACGGACGGTGACGAACGGTCGGGTCATGAGGCGCTCGTACGGTACCGCACGGTTCGCGGCACCCCGGTGCTCGGGCCGCCGAAGCGTCCGCGCTCAGGCACGGTCGGTACCGAGCACGTCGGCGATCGCGACGGCGTACGTCTTGGCCATGTCCAGCAGCGCCGATTCGTCGATGTGCTCGTTCGGCGCATGGTGCTGGTTGAGATGCCCGTAGCCGAACAGGACGGTCGGAACGTCGACGTGCTGCAGGAGCGCGCTGATGCCGACCGGCGCAGGCAGGCCGGCGACGTTCGCGTCGCGGCCGGTGACGCGGCGTACGGCGGCCGCGAACGCGTCGATCAGCGGGTGATCGGACGGCGTTTCGTGCGGACGGATCTCCCGTTCCACGACGTAGCGGGCCGGGTTGTCGGGGTAGGCGGCGGCGTGGGCGTCGAGGACCTCCTGGAGTTCGCGTAGGGCGGCGTCCGGATCTTCGCCGGCGGCGATCCGTCGGTTCACGATCAGGTCGCAGGAGCGGGCCTGGTGGTGGAACGCGGCCCGGTCTCCGGTCTCGATCGCGGCGATCCGCATGCGCGGTTGTCCGGATCCCTCGAGCGGGATCGTGCGCGCGTTCACGCGTTCGGCGAGGTCGCGGATCCGGTCCGCGAGCGGTAGCGCCGCCTCGATCGCGCCGTAGGCCCGGCGCGGCGTGAGGTTGTGCAGGTTCTGGCCCTCGACGGTGACGCGGTAGGTTTGCCAGCCGGCGAAGGCGCGAATCACGTTGTCGCGGCCCATGGCGGTGAAGAACTCGCGGCCCAAGGGCGTGAACTCGCTGGAGCAGGCGTAGAGCACCATGTCGAAGTCGAACGGGATCACGGTCGCGAGGTGGTGGACGCCCAGGCGGCCGCCGGTCTCCTCGTCGGCGTCGTGGATGCAGGTGAGGCGTCCGTGGAGGGGCACGCCTTCGGTGCGGAGCGCTTCGAGCGCGTAGAGCAGGGCGATGATCGGGGACTTGTGGTCAGCGGCGCCGCGGCCGTGTACGACGCCGTCCTCCCGTACGCCTCCGAACGGGTCGCGCGTCCACGGGCCGGCGCGTTCTCCGGTGAACGGGTCGTACCACTCGCCGACGTCGCCGGGCACCGTGTCCAGGTGGCAGTTCACCAGCAGGTGCGGCCCGTCGGCGCCTCCGGTTCCGTTCAGGCGCGCCACCAGGTTCGGGCGCCCTGGGGCCGCTTCGTACCGTTCGACCGGGACGTCGAGCGATCGGTAGCGGCGTTCGATCTCGTCCGCCATGGCCGTTTCGCCCGGGGAGGTCGGGTCGAACGTCGGGTTGACGCTGCGGATGCGGATCAGGGCCGCGAGGTCGTCCGCGAGGGCGTCGGCGCGGGCGTCCAGACGGGCGAGGACGGCGGGGATGGGGTCGGACGTCATGCGGGCCTCCGGTGGGTGGGAGCGCGTGCGTTGACACGCATAATCCTCCGTGCTACCTTCGCCGCATAGTAACTTATTGAACAAGTAGCCGAGCACCCGTTCGCCCCTCCTCGCGGCGCACGCCGCCGCGTTCCCTCCTCATTCGGTTCCGCCCGCGCCTTCGGCGCTTCGTCGACGCACAAGGAAAGGGGACCCACCAGGAAGAAGCCGCACCTCCGTTCCGGAAGGCCGCCGACCGGCCGATCGTGCCGCCGCCGTGCCCCGTCGCAGCTCGACCTCGCCACCCCCGAAGGGAAGCCCGTATGCACCGAATCCTCAAGAGAGGCGCACCGTTCGCCGTCGCCGCCCTGTTCGCGCTGGCCGGATTGGCGATCGCACAGGACCGCGAGTTCGTCTTCGCGCGCATGTCCGACTCGGACAACCTGGACCCGCACGCGGGCGCCGGCGGCATGATCAACCACCGCGTGAACGTGAACATCTTCGAACCGCTCGTGTGGAAGGACGGCGAGACGGGCGAACTGATCGGCGTGCTCGCCGAGTCGTGGGAAGCGATCGACGAGCTCACCTGGGAGTTCCGACTCCGCGAAGGCGTGACCTTCCACAACGGCGAGCGGTTCGACGCCCAGGCCGTCAAGTACAACCTCGAACGCATCACCGACCCCGACTTCGAGACGGTCGACAAGTTCCCGGAACAGGTGCCGCTCGACCGCGTCGAGATCGTCGACGACTACACGGTGCGCGTGATCACGACCGAGCCGGTCCCGGTCCTGCTGTCCCACATGACCCGCAACGGCGGCTACATGGTGGCGCCCGAGCACTACGCGAACACGCCGATGGACGAACTCGCCCTGCACCCGATCGGCACCGGTCCGTTCCGGTTCGTGAGCTGGGTGCGGGACGACCGCATCACGCTCGAAGCGAACGACGACTACTGGCGCGGCCGACCTGAGATCGATCGCCTGGTGTTCCGTGCGATCCCCGAGGCCGCCACCCGCGTGGCCGAGCTCCGCACCGGCGGCGTGCACGCCTCGATGGACATCCCCGCCGACTTCATCCCCGACATCGACGCCGCCGATGGCGTGAACGTGGTCGCGGTCGAAGGGTTCGGCCGCAAGCACATGGGCATAAACCAGAACCGCCACGAAGCGCTGGCCGACCCGCTCGTGCGGCGTGCGATCCAGCACGCGGTCGACGTCGACACGCTCATCGTCGCCCTCCGGGACGGCCTCACCTCACGCATGGCGACGATGGTGAACCCGCCGAACCACCATCCCGATCTCGAACCGTTCGCCTACGATCCGGAACTCGCCCGCGAACTGCTGGCCGAGGCCGGGTGGCCGGACGGGTTCTCGATCACGCTCGGCGCCGGAACCGAACCGGACACCCAGCTCGCGCTCGCCGTCGGCAGCTACCTCGACGAGGTCGGCATCGAAGTCGAGGACGTCGAAGTCTGGGAGTGGGGCCAGTACATTCAGGTGCTCGGCGAGCGGGACCTGCCCGGTCTCTACGTCCTCGCCTTCGGTGGAGCCGAGAACACGCCCGAGACCGACATGTGGGCGATCCATCCGGACCGACAGACGAACTCGACGAACTGGCACGACGACGAGTGGTACGCGCTCGAAAGCGAGCTCGGATCGACGTTCGATCCGGACCGACGTCAGGAGCTCAACTACCGCCTGCAGGAGATCATGCACGAGCAGAACCCTTGGCTCTGGCTGTGGCGCGAGCCGCTCATCTTCGGCGTGTCCGACGCGGTCGAGTGGACGCCGCGCGCCGATGATCACCCGTACTTCTACGAAGCCCGCTTCCTCGACGACTGAATCGCCCACGCGGTTCGCGGGGCGCCACCGGATCCTCCGGTCGGCGCCCCGACCTTCGCCCACGGAAAGGACGCCCCATGAAGGTCGGCATTCTGATCGAGAACCTGTTCAACATGCAGGAGTTCCTCTACCCGTACTACCGCTTCGTCGAGGCGGGCCTCGAACCGGTCGTCATCGGCCCCGAGGTCGCGACGTACACCGCCGAGCACATCGGCTACCAGCACGCCTCCGACGTCGCCGCCCGAGACGTGGACGCCACCGAACTCGCGGGACTGATCGTGCCGGGAGGGTACGCCCCCGATCGCCTGCGGCGCCATGCCGAGATCCTCGACATCGTGCGCTCCGTCGACGGGGCGGGCAAGCCGCTCGGGATCATCTGCCACGGCAGTTGGGTCGGAATCAGCGCGCGGGTCGTGAAGGGTCGCCGGCTCACCGCCGTGGCGAGCACCCAGGACGACCTCGTCAACGCCGGCGCCGACTACGTCGCCGACGAACGGGTCGTCGTGGAGGGCAACCTGGTGACGGCGCAGAGCTTCCCGGACGTGCCCGCGTTCACCAAGGCGTTCCTCGACGTGTTGGGCCGCTCCTGACGCCGTTCGCGGACCGGGCCGAGCGTCCGGTCGCGCGCCACCGTTCCGAGCCACGTTAGGTAGGGAGAACCGCCATACTGTCCTTCGTCTTACGGCGCCTCGCACAACTGGCGCTCGTTCTCTTCGGCGCCACGCTGGTGACGTTCGCCATGCTGTTCATCACCGGGGATCCGGCCGCGCTCCTGGCCGGCGAGGACGCATCGCGCGCTCAGGTCGAACGCATCCGGGCCGAGATGGGGTTCGACCGTCCGTGGCCGGTCCAGTACGTCGACTACCTCGGACGCGCCGTGCAGGGAGACTTCGGCATGTCGTACCGACAGCGCCAACCGGTCTTCGGCCTGATCGTCGAGCGGCTTCCCGCGACCGCGCAGCTGGCGTTGAGCGCCCTTCTGCTGGCGAGCCTCGTCGCGATCCCGACCGGCGTGATCGCGGCGACGCGACGCGGGGGCGCGGTCGACCACTTCGCGCAGCTGTTCGCGATGACCGGCCAGGCGATTCCCCCATTCTGGCTCGCGCTCATGCTGATGCTGGTCTTCTCCGTCAACCTCCGTTGGTTCCCGGTGTCCGGGTACCAGGATTGGACCTATCTCATCCTGCCGGCCGTGAGTCTTTCGTTCGCGCCGATGGCGCTGCAGATGCGGCTGGTCCGCTCCTCGGTCCTCGAGGTGCTGCGTCGCGACTACGTCCGCACGGCGAGCGCGAAGGGCCTCCGCAGCCAGACGGTCGTCGTCAAGCACGCGCTTCGCAATGCGCTCATTCCGGTCGTCACCGTCGTCGGTCTGCAGCTCGGCAGCCTGATGGCCGGCACGGTCGTGATCGAGAGCATCTTCGCCTGGCCCGGACTCGGACGCCTGATGCTGAACGCCATCTACGCCAAGGACATCCCGATCGTGATGGCCGGCCTGATCGTGATCGCCGCCATCTACGTCTGCATCAACTTCTTCGTCGACCTGCTCTACATGGTCCTGGACCCGAGGATCCGGTACTGATGCGGCGCCTGCTTCGTACCCTCACCCGCTCCCGCACGGCCTCGATCGCCGCGTTCGTCCTTCTCTTCGTCGTGCTGCTCGCGCTCTTCGGGCCGTTCCTCGCGCCCAAGGACCCGAATCAGGTCAACGTCCTGGCGCGGTTCACGCCGCCGACCTGGGTCGAGGGCGGTTCGAGCGAGCACCTCCTCGGAACCGATGCGCTCGGCCGCGACACGTTCAGCCGCCTGATCCTCGGGGCGCGCGTGTCGCTCCTGGTCGGCCTCGCCGCCGTCGCGATCGGCGGGTTCGTGGGCACCGCGATGGGCCTGATCGCCGGGTACCTGGGCGGACGTGTGGACGCGATCGTGATGCGGTTGGTCGACATCCAGTTGGCGTTCCCCGGGATCCTGCTCGCCCTCACCGTACTGGCCTTGCTCGGCCGCAGCCTCGGCAACCTGATCCTCGTCCTGGGCATCGTCCAGTGGGCCCAGTACGCACGTCTGGTGCGGGGCCACGTGCTCTCGCTCCGGGAACAGGAGTACGTCGAAGGCGCCCGGGCGCTCGGCGCCCGCTCCAACCGGATCGTGCTGCGCCACCTGCTACCGAACTCGACCGCGCCGATCATCGTCATCGGCAGTTTCTCGGTCGCGACCACCATCCTCGCCGAGTCGGCCCTCAGCTTCCTGGGGCTGGGCGTACCGCCCAGCGTGCCCACCTGGGGCGGCATGCTCGCCGAGGGACGCGACCACCTGGTCCGGGCGTGGTGGCTCGCCACCTTCCCCGGCCTCGCCATCACCGTCACCGTCCTCAGCATCAACCTGCTGGGCGACTGGATGCGGGACTACCTCGATCCGAACCTGCGGGACGTGCTCTGAGCCGTGTCGACCGCGCCGTTCCGCCTCGCCCCCCGTCTCGAAAGGACGCGAACATGACCACCCCCGTACGCGACTCCGGTCGCCTGATCGTGCTCAACAAGGACGAGCACACCGTCTCGTTCATCCAGGTCGGCAGCGGCGAAACGCTGAAGAAGCTCGACATGGACAAGGACCCGCACGAAGTGATCGTCACCGCCGACGGCGCCACCTCGTACGTCGTGAACGCCGTCGGTGGGACGATCGCGGTCATCGACAACGCGTCGATGAGCGTGCGCGAGAAGATCACGCACGACGAGTTCGCCTTCCCGCACGGCGTCGACCTGGACGACGACGGCAACCTGTGGCTGGCGTCGACCGTCGCCAACAAACTGTTCGTGTTCTCGGGCGACGACCACGAGTGCCTGGCCGTGATCCCCACCGGGCAACGGTTCAGCCACATGATCGCGTTCACGCCCGACAAGAAGAAGATGTACGTGCCGAACATCATGTCGAACACCCTCACGCTGGTCGACGTCGCCAAGCGCGAGGTCGTGCGCCACTTCCTGGTCGGTAAGG
>SLSQ01000085.1 GCA_007130355.1 Trueperaceae bacterium | reverse complement strand
TCCGACGTAGATCGTGCGCCGCTCCGCGTCGGCGACCTCGTAGACGCCCGGCCACGGGTCGCGGCCGCGCGGCGCGGGGAGCGCGGCGAGCGGCCGCCAGCGCGCGAAGATGGGCACCTCGGTCCCCGTTCCGGTCCGGCGTCAGCCGCCGAAGCCGAGCTCGCGCAGCGCTTCCTGGTCCATCCGCCAGTCGCGCCGCACCACCACCTCGAGGTCGAGGAAGATCTTGCGGTCGAGGAAGATCTCGAGCTGTTTGCGGGCGGTGCGCCCGATCTCGCGGATCATGCGGCCGCCCTGACCGATGACGATGCGGCGGTGCTGCTGCTTCTCGACCCAGACGTCGGCCTGCACCACCGTGGGGCGGTCGCCCTCGCCGTCGATCCAGTCGTTCACCTTGACCGCGACGGCGTACGGGATCTCCTGGTACAGGTGCGTCATCGCCGACTCGCGGATCAGCTCGGCGGCCCACTGCTCGCGGGTCTGATCGCTGCGCAGCGTGTCGGGGAAGAAGTACGGCGCCTCGGGGAGCATGTCGAGCAGATCGTCCCGCAGGTCGTAGACCGCTTCCGGGTCGGTTTGCGCCGACAGCAGATAGCTGCGCACGATCTCGGGCCCGAGCGACCCGTACAGGTCGAGCGCCTCCTCGGGGTACTTGGCGGCGTCGAGCTTGTTCCCGATCAGGAAGATCGGCGTGTCCGGGTCGAGGCCCATCAGCAGGCGCGCGACCTCGCGGTCCTCGTCGCCGGGCGGGCGCCGCAGGTCGACCACCCAGAGGATCACCTCGACGTCGGTGACGGCGCCGCGGATCTCGCGGGTCATGAAGTCGTCGAGCGCCGTGCGGCCCTTGTGAAGCCCCGGCGTGTCGACGAACACGAGCTGCCGGCGGGTCGGCACGTCGGTCCAGATGCCGCGCACGCCGCGGCGGGTGGTCTGCGGCTTGGCGCTGATCGGCGCCACCTTCACGCCGAGCAGGGTGTTCAGAAGCGTCGACTTGCCCACGTTCGGCTTGCCGAGGATCGCGACGAAGCCGGCGCGGACCGGCGCTTCGGTCGACTCGCCGGCGTCGGAAGCGTCGGCGCCGTCGGTGGGGGGGTCCGGATTCAGGTCGTCAGCGAAGTCGGTCACGACTTCCTCCCGTCGTGCGCGGCGTGGGCCGCGCGGTTCCGTGCGGTGCGGACCGCTCGTGCCGGCCGCTCCGCGTGCTCCGTGCATGGCGTACGCGAACGAGCGTGCGCGTACGAAGCGAGGGGCCCCGCGTCGGGGCCCCTCGGTGCGCTTTGGTTGCGGGGACAGGATTTGAACCTGTGACCTTCGGGTTATGAGCCCGACGAGCTACCAGACTGCTCCACCCCGCGGCGGCGCAAAAGCAAGTCTACTCCCTCGGCCGCCTTCTCGTCAAGCCCGGCCGAGCACGAGCGGCGCCGGTTCGGCCGCGTCGGCGATCCGGACCGCGCCGGAGAGCACGGCGTGCGCCGCGCCGAGTCCGTGCCCGCCGCGGTGCAGCAGGGTGGCGACGGGATCTCCGGCGGACATGCGGTCGCCGATCTTGGCGTGCAGCCGGATCCCGACGCCGAGATCGATGCGGTCGCCCTTCGCGGCGCGGCCGCCGCCCAGCTGCCGGACCGCGCGGCCGAAGGCGAGGGCGTCGAGCTCGGCGACGACGCCGGACCGCTCGGCGGTCAGGTCGCTCGCGTCCGGCGCGAGCGCCAGTGCGTCGGAACGGTCCAGATCGCCGCCCTGGGCGGCGACCCAGCGGACGAAGCGCTCGTAGGCCGATCCGTCGTCGAGCGCGGCGGCGACCCGTTCGGGCGTCCCGTCCAGCCCGGAGGCGTGCAGCAGGTCGCTCGCGAGCGCGATCACGAGCTCGCGCAGGTCGTCCGGTCCGCCGCCACGCAACGCGTCGATCGCCTCCCGCACCTCGAGCGCATTGCCGACCGTGCGGCCGAGCGGCTGCTCCATGCTCGACAGGGTCACTCCCACCGAACGCCCGGCGCGCTCGCCGATCACGCGCATCAGCCGGCCCAGCTCGCGTCCTTGGGCGAGGTCGGTCATGAACGCCCCGCGCCCGACCTTCACGTCGAGCTGGATGGCGCGCGCGCCGCCGGCGAGCTTCTTGCTCATCACGCTCGCCGCGATCAGCGGCAGCGACGCCACCGTCGCGGTGGCGTCGCGCAGGGCGTAGAGGACCCCGTCGGCGGGCGCCATCCGCTGCGACTGGCCGCTCACGACCACGCCGACCTCGTGCGCCTGGCGCAGGAACGCCTCCCGGTCGACCGTGGCCCGGTAGCCGGGGATCGCCTCGAGCTTGTCGATGGTGCCGCCGGTGTGCCCCAGGCCGCGGCCGGAGACCTTCGCCACCGTCGCGCCGAGCGCGGCGAGCAGCGGGGCGAGGACCAGCGTCGTCTTGTCGCCGACCCCGCCGGTCGAGTGCTTGTCGACGGTGTGGGGAAGGTCCCCCAGATCGAGCCGGTCGCCGCTGGCGGCGAGCGCGTCGGCGTAGACGGCCGTCTCCTCGTCGGTCATCCCGGCGAAGCAGACCGCCATCAGCCAGGCGGCGGCCTGATAGTCCGGCACCGAGCCGTCGGCCACGCCGGCCACGAAGGCGCGCAGCGACCCCGGATCGTGCGCGCCGCGGTCACGCTTCACCTGCAGGAACTCGGGAAGGTGCACGCTCGGGATCGTACCGCGCGGGCCCGGGGCCGCGCGTGCGGGCGCCCGCCGCCGGTCAGTCCCCGGTCGCCTCCCGGCGTGCGGCGAGCGCCGCCCGCGCCACGGCGACCTCGTCCCAGGGGTGCTTCGTGGCGCCGCGCTGCAACGTCGCCTCGTGCCCCTTGCCGGCGAGCACGACCGCGTCGCCCGGTCGCGCCGCCGCGATCGCGGTCCGGATCGCCTCGGTCCGGTCGGGGACCCGCAGTAGGTCGCCTCCGAGCGTGGCGCCCGCGGCCCGCGCACCCGCCTCGAGCGCGTCCAGGATCGCTTCCGGGTCTTCGCCGCGGGGGTCCTCCTCGGTCAGGACGGTCAGGTCGGCGTGGCGGGCGGCGACCGCGCCGAGCGGTCCGCGCTTGCCGGGATCGCGTTCGCCCGCGGCGCCGATCACCACGATCGTGCGGCCGGCCGGTGCGAGCGTCCGCAGCGCCTTCTCGAGCGCCGGGGCGGTGTGCGCGAAGTCGCAGATCACGGCGAACGGCTCGGCCTGCACGACCTGCATCCGCCCCGGCACGCCGGGGAAGGTCGCGAGGCGGGCGACGGCGGCGTCCGGATCGACCCCTTCGTGCGCCGCTGAGGCGATCGCCGCCAGCGCGTTCCAGGCGTTGAATCCGCCCGCCAGCGGCAGGCGGGCGGACCGTTCCCGGCCGTCGGGGGCGCCGAAGCGGAAGGCCACCTCCGCCGCGCCGGCATCGGTCCGGAGCAGCCTCCAGGCCGCGTCCGGATCGGCGCCGTACGTGGTCGCGTCAGCGGCGTCGGCGGCGAACGCGGGGTACGCGGCGTCGTCGCGGTTCAGCACCGCGAACGGCGCGCGCCGGAGCAGCGAGCGCTTGGTGTCGGCGTACGCCTCGAGGGTGCCGTGGAAGTCGAGGTGCTCGGGCGAGAGGTTCGTCCACACCGCCTGGGCGTAGCGCACGCGGTCGAGCCGCCCGAGTGCCAGGCCGTGGGAGCTCGATTCGAGCACCACGTGGCGCATCCCGGCGTCGACGGCGCGTGCCAGGAACGCCTGCACCTCGGTCGCCTCGGGGGTCGTGAAGCCGCCGGCGTCCGGGACCGGCACCTCGCCCAGCCGGCTCAGCGCGGTCGTGGCCAAGCCGGTCGGCGCCTCGCCCTGCAGGACCCACCAGAGCAGCGCCGAGGTGGTGGTCTTGCCGTCGGTCCCGGTCACGCCCACGACCCGGATCCGTCGCGACGGGTCGCCGTGGAAGGTCGCGGCGAGCGCGGCGACCGCCGCCCGATCGTCGGCGACGGTCAGGTACGGCACGCCGGAGAGCGCCGCCCGCAGCGCCGGGTCCGAGGGTCCGGAGCGGGCTCCGACCACCGCCACCGCCCCGGCGGCGACCGCGTCGGCGACGAAGTCGTGCCCGTCGAAGCGGGCGCCCCGGCGGGCCACGAAGAGGGCGCCCGGCGTCACCCGTCGGGCGTCCTGGACGACGGTGGAGACGACCGCGTCGGGGAGGGGGCCGGCCCGCTCGGTCGCCTCGGGCAGGGCGCTCGCGATCAGTTCGCGAAGCCGCACCGCCGTGCGCCTAGCCCCGCACCAGCGGCGGCGTCAGGCCGAACCGCTCGACCGTGGCGAAGACGGTGCGCAGATCGCGTTCGTGGCGCACGAAGTCGAGCGCGTCGGCGTCGAGCACCACCACCCGCGAGAGGGCGTAGCCGTCGGCGAAGGCGTCGTACAGCTCGTTCAGGCGGCCCAGGTAGGTCGGATCGATCGACGACTCGTAGTCGCGCCCCCGCAGCGCGATCCGGGCGCGGAGGGTCGGGACCGAGGCGCGCAGGTAGATCAGCAGGTCGGGGGGCCGGAGGGTGGCGGCGATCGCCTCGTACATCCGCAGGTAGGCGTCGTGGTCGCGGTCGGAGAGCACCCCGTCACGCCAGAGGGCGCGCGCGAAGATCGCCGCGTCCTCGTACACGGTCCGGTCCTGGATCACCCGTTCGCCCGGGTTCACCTGCCGCAGGTGCTGCCGCAACCGCTCGGCGAGGAAGAACATCTGCGAGTGGAACGCCCAGCGCCGCATGTCCCGGTAGAAATCGGGCAGGTACGGATTCTCGTCGACCGCCTCGTAGATCGGTTCCAACCGGTACCGCTCGGAGAGCAGGCGCGTGAGGCTGCTCTTGCCGACCCCGATGTTGCCCGCGACGGCGACGTACATCAGCCGCGCCTCACGCCGCCACCCGCGCCAGGTCCAGGACGTCGGCGACGATCGCCTCGCGGTCCGCCCGGGAGGCGACGAAGTCGACGTCGGTCGCTTCGATCACGTGCACGTGGACCCCTTCGCGGGCGAAGTACAGGTCGTACGCCTCGCCCAGCCGCCGTAGGTAGTCGGGATCGATCCCCGTCTCGAACGGTCGGCCCCGCTTCTCGATCCGCTCGAGGAGCAGGTCGGGATCGGCGCGCAGGTAGACGGTCAGGTCGGGCGGACGCAGCTTCGGAGCGAGGCTGCGGTACAGGTCCTGGTACAGCTCCCACTCGGCGCCGCGCAGGTTCAGGCTGGCGAAGATCCAGTCCTTCGCGAACAGGTAGTCGGACACGGTGTGGGGCGTGAAGAGCGAACCCTGCTCCAGCTCCTGCGACTGCCGGTAGCGCGACAGCAGGAAGAACGCCTGCGCGTTGAAGGCGTACCGCTCCGGGTCGTCGTAGAAGCGGGCGAGGAACGGGTTCTCCTCGACCACCTCGAGCACGAGACGCGCGCCGATGCGGTCCGCGAGCAGGCGCGCCAGACTGGTCTTTCCGACTCCGATCGGTCCTTCGACCGCGATGCTCGCCATCGCACCGTCCTTCCGCCGGCCGAGGATACCGCACCGCCCGCCCGTTCCTCCGGACCGAATCGGAGGCTCGGACGGGGGCGTGCTATCCTCGCGCTCAGACGATGGAAGAAGACGACTTGCCTCCCAGTCGGCCGCGCGTACGGCCGCTCGTGCCGATCCTCCTGGTACCCCTGCTCGTCGCGCCGATGATGGCGCTCGCTCAGTCGCCGGCCGACGCCGGCGGCGTTTCCATCGGACAGCTCGCGCTCCTCGTGGTCCTGCTGGCCCTTTCGGGAGCGATGTCCGGCTCCGAGACCGCGCTGACGGCCCTCGGCGAGTGGAAGATCCGGCAGATCCGGGAGGAGGGGCGGGACCCGAGCGGCGTCTTCGCGCTTCTCGAACGCGAGCCGACCCGCTTCATCACCACCCTCCTGATCGGCAACAACCTGGTGAACATCGCAGCCACCGCGTTGGTGACCCAGATCAGCATCCAACTGTCGCGGGACGTCGGCTTCTCCGAATCGCTCGCGGTCGGGTACGCGACCGGCGTGATGACGCTGCTCGTGCTCGTGTTCGGCGAGATCACGCCGAAGTCGATCGCCGTCCACAACCCGGTCGGGTTCAGTCGGCTGGTGATCCGCCCGGTCTGGGTGCTCTCGATCGTGCTGTACCCGGTCGGTCGGGCGTTCGCCTGGATCACGACCACGATCCTGCGGCTGCTTCGGATCGAGTCGACCTCCAGCCCCCTGATCACCGAGAACGAGCTGCGCCTCATGCTCCGCAGCGCCGAGGAGTACGGCGTGATCGAGGAGCAGGAGGAGCGGATGATCAAGGGGATCATCGACCTCGAGGAGACGGTCGTGCGCGAGGTGATGACGCCGCGCGTCGACATGGTCGCCATCCGCGAGGACGCGCCCCTCGAGGAGATGCTCGCGCTCGCCACCGAGCACGGCTACAGCCGCCTGCCGGTCTACGCCGGCACCATCGACGACATCCGCGGCGTGGTCCACGCCCGGGACCTGCTGCCGTACCTGAAGCGCCCGGACGCCTTCGACGGCGCGACCGTCGGCGACCTGGTGACCTCGGCGCCGTACGTGCCCGAGACGCAGTCGATCCTGAACCTGCTGCGCGACATGCGCGCCCGCAAGCTGCACCTGGCGATCGTGGTCGACGAGTTCGGCGGCACCAGCGGCCTGGTGACGCTCGAGGACGTGATCGAGGAGATCACCGGCGAGATCTACGACGAGACCGACGAGGAGGAGGACGAGGACGTCGTCCGCGACGGGGAGGGGGCGTACCTGATCCAGGGCTCCGCCCACCTGGAGACGGTCTCCGACGCGCTCGACGGGGTGATGTTCGACGACGGCGGCGAGTACGACACCCTCGCCGGCTTCCTCGCCGACCGGTTCGGGACGATCCCGCAGGTCGGCGACGCGCTCGAGTACCACGACGCCACCTTCGAGGTGGTCGAGGGCGACGAACGACGCGTCACGCTGGTGCGCGTGGAGCTGCACCACGAACGGAGCACGGAGGGCGACGACGCGAACGGAGGCGACGCGTCCGGATCGGACGACGGCGGGGACGACGCCGCGGCGTACGGAACGCGGGAGTCCGAAGGGTCGGCCCGCGACCGCAGCGACGGAAGCGTCCGCGTCCGCCGCGATCGGAACGACGGCTAGGCCGGCGCGTCCAGACGGTACCGGCGCGTCACGCGCGCTCCCAGGCCGGTGAGCAGTTCGTACGGGATCGTGCCGAGCAGCGACGCGACCGCTTCGGCGCGGGGACCGCCCGGTCCCAGCAGCACGGCGCGGTCGCCGACCTGCGGCGTCGCGTCGCCCGCGTCGAACAGGGTCTGGTCCATGCAGACCGTGCCCGCCACCCGGACCGTGCGGTCGGCCAGGCGCGCCTCGCCCCGGTTCGAGAGGCCGCGCGGGAAGCCGTCGGCGTACCCGATCCGGACCGTCGCGATCGTCGTGTCGCGTGGCGCCGTCCAACGGTGCCCGTACGAGACCTTCGTTCCGGCCGGGATCCGCTTCACGAAGGCGACCGACGCGGTCAGCCGCAACGCCGGTTCGAAGTCGCTCAGGAACCGGTTCAGGTCGGCGCCGGGGCAGCACCCGAAGGCGGCCAGGCCGGGCCGGACCAGGTCGTAGTGCGCGCGTGGGTGCGCCACCGTGCCGGCGCTGTTGGCCGCGTGCCGCAGCCGCGGCCGCACCCCGTCGCGCGCCAGTTCGGCCAGGAAGGCGTCGAAGGCGTCGAGCTGCCGGTCGGTCGTGGCGTCGTCCAGGTCGTCGGCGCAGGCGAGGTGGGTGCAGACCCCTTCGAGCGTCAGGTCGGACGCGGCGTCGATCCGGTCGGCGACCGCCCGGGCGTGCGCGGGCGGGAGCCCCAGGCGGGCCATACCGGTGTCGGCCTTGAGATGAAGCCGCAGCGGGCCGTCGGGCGCCCTCGGCACGGCGTCGCGCGCGGCGCGCAGGGCGGCGACGTCGTCGTCGGTGCAGACGGTGTGGTCGGCGTCCGCGGCGACCGCCCGGCGGGCGTCGGCCCCCCGCGTGGGCGAGAGGATCAGGACGCGGCCCGGCACGCCGGCGCGGCGCAGCTCGGAGGCTTCGTGCGCGGTGGCGACGCCGAACCAGCCGACCCCGTCGCGCGCCAGCTCGCGGGCGACCGGCACGAGTCCGTGCCCGTAGGCGTCGGCCTTGACGGCCACGAGCATCTCGGCGCCGCCCTGCGCGGCGCGGCGCAGGCGACGGACGTTGCGGACGATGGCGGAGAGGTCGATCTCGGCGACGGGCACGACGACCGGCATCGTACGTCAGACGGTGCGGGAGGGGGCGGGCTCGGCGTCGGCCGGGGCGGCGTCGACCGGCCCCGGTCGCCGCCGCCGCGAACCGAAGCGCAGCAGGTCCCAGAGGCAGAGGGCGAGCGACGCCGCGATCAGGATCTGCACCACGCGCATCACGTCGTGGAGCCCGGCGACCTGCGCCGCGGCGACGGCCGCCGCGGCGCCGCCGTTCTCCGCCGCGTGCAGCGCCGTTCGCGCCGCCCAGAGGCTGCCC
>SLSQ01000325.1 GCA_007130355.1 Trueperaceae bacterium | reverse complement strand
GGACGGGGTCCCCGAGGCGGGACCGCGGCTGGGCGCGATCTACCTGCCCGGCCTGCACGAGGCGGACGCCGCGATCGCCGCGGTGCGTCGCGGCGCGCAGGTTCCGGCGGAGCGTCTGGGCGACGTGGTGCCGCACCGCGACGGCGTGAGCGTGATCGTGTCGGGCACGCTGCCGGACGGTTGGCGGGAGGGGGTCGGGCAGCAGATCGCGGGTGCCGGCGTCCCGGAGGAGGTCCCCCTCGAGCGCGTCGCCGGTGGCACCGTCAAGGAGGCGCGCCTGGTGGTGCCCTCGACGCGTGCCGACGTGCTCGGCGCGAAGGCGTTCGGCGCGTCGCGCTCCTGGTTCACCAAGGGCGTCGGGGCCGGCAAGGTCCGCATCGACGGGGTCGCCGCCGGCAAGTCGGCGACCCTCGAGGTCGGCGGGGAGCTGTGGGCGGAGGGCCTGGGCCGCGTGCGGCTCGAGGCGATCGAAGGGGAGACGAAGCGCGGCAACGCGAAGGTCGTCGTCCGCGTCGAGCGTCCCTGACCGGTCCTCAGGCGACGCCCTGACGGACCCGCTTGCCCCGCCCCTTCTCGCGATGCTTGAACACCAGCCGGAACGGCACCTCGGAGAAGCCGAGGTCGTCCCGGATCCGGTTGCGCAGGTACTGCTCGTAGGCGCGGGTGATCAGCTTCGGGTCGTTGACGCTGAATACGAAGGTCGGCGGCGCCACGTCCGCCTGCGTGCCGTAGAGGATCTTGAGCGGGCGCCCCTGGAAGTTCGGGGGCGCCTGGCGCTGCGTCCACACGCGGATCCAGCCGTTCAGCTCGCCGGTCGAGACGCGGCGCCGGGCGGTGTCGAAGACGCGCACCACCGTGGCCAGCAGTTCGTGCAGACCGAACTCGGTCTCGGCGCTGGTGGCCACGCGCGGGGCGAACGCCAGGTGGACGAGCTCCTGATCGACCCGGGCGCGCGCCGCGGCGAGCTCGTCGTCGGCGACGGTGTCCCACTTGGAGAGGGCCAGCACGACCGGCTTGCCGGCGGCGAGGGCGTGGTTCGCGATCCGCATCTCGTGGTCGCCCAGCTCGTGCGGGTCGACCACCAGGATCGCGACCTGCGCGCGGCGCATGGCGGTCTCCGAACGGATCTTGCTGTAGTACTCGACGTCGCCCTCCGGCTTGCGGCGGATCCCGGCGGTGTCGATCAGCACGAACGGGCGGCCGCCGAAGTCGAACGGCACGTCGATCGTGTCGCGGGTGGTGCCGGCGACCTCCGAGACGATCACCCGTGCGTCGCCGATCAGGGCGTTCAGCAGCGACGACTTGCCGGCGTTCGGTCGGCCGACGATCGCGACCGAGATCCGTTCCTCCTCGGCGCCGTCCTCCTCCTCGGGAAGCCGCGCTTCGATCTCGGCCTCCAACTCGTACACGTTGCGGGCGTGGGTGGCGGAGATCGGGAACGGCTCGCCGAAGCCGAGGGCCAGGTGCTCGAACAGCTCCGGCGCCTCCTCGTGGCGCGGATCGTCGATCTTGGTGGCGACGAGGAGCACCCGCCGGCCGCTGCGGCGTAGCCAGTCGGCGATCTCGTGGTCGGCGGCCGTCGGTTCCTGGCGCCCGTCGACGCAGTAGAGGACCAGGTCGACGCCGTGCAGCGCCGCCTCGACGCGGTCGCGGATGGCGGTCTGCCAGCGGTCGCCGGACCAGAGTCCGCCGGTGTCGAGCAGCGTGAAGCGTCGGCCCGAGTCGGTCGCGACGACCGCCTCCTTGACGTCGCGCGTGACGCCGGGCAGGTCGGCGACGATCGCTTCCCGCCGGCCGAGGAGCCGGTTGAACAGGCTGGACTTGCCGACGTTCGGTCGGCCGACGATCGCGACGCTACGCAAGACGGTCCCCCTCCTTCAGGTGGGCGCCGTGCGCCCAGGCACCGGCGTCCACGCTCGGGCGGCCGGGCGGCGTCACCCGTTCCAACCGGACGCGCCCGGCGCCGCAGGCGACGGTGACCCCGTCGGGCGCGACGCCGAGCACGGTCCCGGGCGCTCCCTCGGAGCCGTCCCGAGCGACGAGCCGCATCCGGTCGACGCGAACCCGACGGCCATCGTGCGCGAAGCGCGCGCCCGGCCAGGCGAGCACGCCCCGCCAGCGGTCGTGCACCGCCGGCGCGGGATCGCTCCAGTCCAGGTGGCCGTCCTCCTTGGTCAGGAGCGGCGCGGCGGTGGCCCGGGCGTCGTCCTGCGGGGTGCTCGGCAGGTCGCCGCGGGCCAGCAGCGCGAGCGCCTCGGAGATCGCCCGGGCCGACAGCGGCGCCAGGCGCGCGAACAGCTCGGGGGCGGTCTCGTCCGGGCCGATCTCGGTCTCGAGCCGGTAGCGGATCGGTCCGGTGTCCATCCCCACGTCGGTCTGCATCACGGTGACGCCGGTTCGGGCGTAGCCGCGGATCAGCGCCCACTGGACCGGCGCCGCCCCGCGCAGTTCGGGCAGCAGGCTGGCGTGCGCGTTGAGGAAGCCGTGGCGCGGTACCTCGAGCAGGCTGCGGGGGAGGATCGCGCCGTAGGCGGTGGTGACGGCCACGTCGAGCCCCTCCGCCGCGAGGCGGGCGCGGAACTCCTCGTCGCCACGCAGGCGCGTCGGTTGCGCGACCGGCACGCCCGCCTCGTCGGCGCGGCGCGCGACCGGTGGCCGGCGCACCGCGAGGCCGCGGCCGGCGGGCGCGTCCGGGCGGGCGACGACGAGGCGCACCTCGTGCTCCTCGAGCAGCCGGTCGAGGACGGGGACGGCGAAGTCGGGCGAACCGAAGAAGGCGACCCGCAGCGGCGGGGTCACGTGGCCGCTTCGGCGGACCGCACCCGTTTCAGGTGCGCCTTGGCCCGCCGCTGGAGCTCGGCGAGCTCGGCACGGTAGGCGTCGAGGAAGCGCGCCCGGTCGTCGGCGTCGAGGCGGTCGAAGTACAGCACCCCGTCGAGGTGGTCGGCCTCGTGCTGGATCACGTGCGCGAAGTGCCCCTCCGCCTCGAGCGCGTGCGAGGCGCCGTCCAGGTCCTGGTACCGCACCTCGACCCGCTGGTGCCGTACCATGTTCTCGATCCAGATGCCGGGCACGCTGAGGCAGCCGTCGGGCGCGACCCGGCGGCCCGAACCGGACACGATCTCCGGGTTCACGAGCACGTGCTCGGCGAGGACCTTCGGTTCCGGACGTTCGCCGTCCTCGCCTACGGGCGCGTCCGGGTCCGGTTCCTCGAGCTCGAGCGCGACGAAGATCCGCAGCGGCCGGCCGATCTGCGGCCCGGCGAGCCCCACGCCGCCGGCGTCGTGCAACGTCTCGATCATGTCGTCCGCGAGGCGACGGAGCGCGTCGTCGAAGGCGCGGACCGGGGCGGCCCGCCTGCGCAGGACGGGGTCGCCGTACAGTCGGATGGGGTGGATCACCGGGTGCCTCCAGGGCGGGGTCGGGTTCGGACGCTTCGGACCGCGCGGCCGGTCGGCCGTCAGGGCGACGCGCCGGGCGGGTCCGGTTCGGGCACGACGACGGTGGCGAACACCGGCTCGCGCGCCGTGACGCCGTCCGGCAGCATCAGCCGCACCGGAAGATCATAGCGTCCCGGCCGGAGCGCCTCGGTCGGCACCGCCACCACGCCCGCCACCGACTCGAGCTCCTCGAGCGTGGCGCGCGGCCCGCTCAGGCGGACCGCCGCCGGTTCGAGCGCCTCGATCGTCCACGGCACGTCGGTGGCGAACGCCTCGACCGGCACGTTCGCCTCGAACGTCGGCGCGCCGTGCACCACCGTGACGGTCGCTCGTGCCGGCGCGACGCGCGCCTCCTCGACCGCCCGGCCGGCCTCGTCGACCGGGACGAGCGCCACCTCGACCGGACCGTCCGTGGCCGCCGGAACCGGCGCGATCACCGACGCCACCCGGGCGAGCACCGGGTCGCGGGCGTGAACGGTGACCTCGTCGGGTTCGAGCGTGGTCGAGACCACCGGTCGGGCGTCGGCGTCCGGCCGCACGTACGGAACGACGGCGAAGCGGCGCGAGCGGACCGCCTCGAGCCGACCGATCACCTCGGCGGGCACGACCCGCTCGACGCGCACGGCGGTCGGGGCGCGTGCCTCGAGTCGTCGTGCGAACTCGCCGTTGGCGTCGCTCAGGTCGAGGACCACGTCCAGGTCGTCGGCGCGCAGGCGGTCCATGCGGCCGCTGGGGCCGGCCACGACGACCTCGACCCGGGCGGGCAGCCCGACCGCCACCACGTCGGCGGCGAGTCCCTGCACCTCGAGCGGAACGAGCACGCTGCGCTGCGTGGTCTGGCCCGGATCGGTGGCGGCGACCCACCAGAGAAGGATCGCCACGACCGCCGCACCGAGCTTGATCGGCCAGCCGCGCACCGCCCGCCGCCAGGCGAGCCGCGCCCGCGTCCAGGCGCGCGCCCGGACCGGTGGGGGGTCGCCGGCGTCGCGGCTCACGTCTTGGCCTCGACGTAGGCGTCGCGGAGGGCCTTGACCAGGTCGGAGGGGGCGACGTTCGTCGTCAGCCGCCCGTCGCGCGCGAGGGAGACGGTGCCCCGTTCCTCGCTGACGACCACCACCAGCGCGTCCGCCACCTCGGCGAGCCCGAGCGCGGCTCGGTGTCGGGTGCCGAGCTGCGCCTCCCAGCCCTCCTGGCGATCCGAGAGGGGGAGGATCGCGCCGGCGTAGGCGATCCGGTCGCCCTGGATGAGCACCGCGCCGTCGTGGAGCGGGCCGTGCGAGTCGAACAGCGTCTCGAGCAGCTCGGCGCGGACCGCCGTGTCGAGCAGCGTTCCCTGCTGGCCATGCTCGGCGAGCGGGGTGGAGCGCTCGACCGCGATCAGCGCGCCGACCTTGCGACTGGAGAGGGCGCGGACCGCGTCCATGATCTCGCGCACCGGGTCGCCGGCCACCGCGCGCGGCGAGCGCCCGCGGCCGACCCGTTCGAGCGCGGCGCGCAGCTCCGGCTGGAAGACGATCACCAGCGCGAGCAGGCCGACCGGCGCGAAGCGATCGAACACCCACTGCGTGCCGACCAGCCCGAGGGCCGCGGCCATCGCCCAGAGCGCGCCCAACGCCGCCAGGCCGCGCAGGACGTTCCAGGCCCGCGATCCGATCAGCAACCGGTACCCGTGGTACAGGAGCGTCGCGAGAATGACGACGTCCAGAGCGTCCATGGGACCGAAGCGGTCGAGGATCGTCACGGGCCTCCTAGCGAAGACGGATGGGGAACGACGGACGGAACGGATCGCGACAGGGCGACCGCGGCTGGTACGATACCACCCGTCGCGACCGCGCCCCGTGCGTGGAACCGCTCGCTTCGCGCGAGGGACGTATCCGGTGACGGCCGGTCCGACCACTCCCCGAAGGAAGGAGCCTCCGACCCATGGAAGAGATTCAGGATCGCCTCGCGCACCTGCGGGGGTATCTTTGACCTGGCCGCCAAGCGGTCCAGGCTCGCCGAACTCGAACCCCAGCTGAACGATCCTTCGCTCTGGAACGAACCGGAGCGCGCCAAGCAGGTCCACCAGGAGGCGTCGAGCCTCCGACGCGTCGTCGAGACCTTCGAGCGACTCGAAGGGGAGGTCGAGGGCCTCGTCGAGCTCGCCGAGCTGGCGGGCGAGGAGGACCAGGAGGAGCTCGCCGAAGAACGGGCGCGCGTGGCGCGCGACCTGGACCTGCTCTACCGCGAGACCCTGTTCCAGGGCGAACACGACGACCGTCCGGCGATCCTCACGATCAAGCCGGGCGCCGGCGGCACCGAATCGTCCGACTGGGCCGGCATGCTGCTCCGGATGTACCGCCGCTACGCCGAACGGGCCGGGTTCAAGGTCGAACTGCTCGACGCGGTCGGGGCGCAGGACGCGCCCAACGGCATCGACTACGCCCAGGCGATCGTGCGCGGCGAGCGCGCCTACGGCCTGCTCTCCGTCGAGAACGGCGTGCACCGCCTGGTGCGGGTCAGCCCCTTCGACGCACAGGGGCGGCGGCACACGAGCTTCGCCTCGGTCGAGGTGATGCCGGAGATCGACGACGCCATCCAGATCGAGATCGACCCGAGCGACGTCCGGGTCGACGTCTACCGCAGCTCCGGTCCGGGCGGGCAGTCGGTGAACACCACCGACAGCGCCGTGCGGGTCGTCTTCCGCAGCGGCACGCCCGACGAGATCGTGGTCACCTGCCAGGACGGCAAGAGCCAGATCAAGAACCGCGAGAAGGCGATGAAGGTGCTCCGCAGCCGCCTGTTCGAACGCGAGGAACGCCGCCGCCGCGAGGAGCAGATGAAGGCGCGCGGCGACCAGAAGGCGATCGAGTGGGGCTCGCAGATCCGCAGCTACGTCCTCGACAAGCGCTACGTCAAGGACCACCGCACCGGCGCGATGCGGCACGATCCGGACGACGTGCTCGACGGCGCCATCGAGGAGCTCCTCTGGAGCGGCCTCGAGTGGCAGGCCGAGCAGGCCTCGTCCGAGACCGCGGCCTGAGTCCGGTCGGGACGGCGTCGTGCGGATCCTCGCGATCGCCGACGTCGTCTCGCCGTTCGTGTACTCCGACTCGTTTCCGAAGAACCTGCCCCCGATCGACCTGGTGCTCTCGGCCGGCGACATGCCCGGCCACGTCCTCGAGTTCCTCGCGACCCGCCTGACCACCCGTCCGCTCTTCGTGTTCGGCAACCACGCCGACGGCTACGTCCGCGATCCGGACGACGGGCGGCCGGTCCCGCCCGGGGGCTGCGACGACCTGCACCGCCGCGTCGTGCGCGCCGCCGGCCTGACGATCGCCGGTCTCGAAGGGAGCGCGCGCTACCGGCCCGGACCGCACCAGTACGCGGAGTGGGAGTACGAACGGTTCGCCCTCGAGCTCGCGCCCCGACTGGCCTGGAGCCGGCTTCGGCACGGCCGCGGGCTCGACGTGCTCGTGACGCACGCTCCGCCCCCCGGTCCGCACGCCGGCGACGATCGGCCGCACCGTGGCGTGCCGGCCTTCGCGCGGATCCACCGCTGGTGGCGGCCCCGCCTGCACGTCCACGGCCACGTCCACCTCACGGGCGCGAACGCGCCGCGCGAGTACCGCACGCCCGAAGGGGTGCGGGTCGTCAACGCCTACGGGTTCGCGCTCGTCGAGCTGTGACCCTCGCCGCACGGCGCGGCGGCGGAACCTTCGTCCAGCGCGCCCGCCGCCTCGGCACGGCGCACCGCCTCGGCCACCGCCTCCGGGCGCCCCGCGAACACCGACAGGCCCCCCGCGCGCACCCAGTCGCGCGGCGCCCCGACGAAGCGGACCTCGCCCCCCGCCTCGCGGACCAGCACCGTTCCGGCCGCCACGTCCCACGACGACAGTCCGAACTGCCAGAACAGGTCGGTGCGCCCCGAGACGAGGTGCACGAAGTCGCGGCAGGCGGAGCCGCTCGAGCGGAAGCCGGCGCTCGAGCGGGTCAGTTCGGCGGCGAACGCCTCGCGCTGCGGCCGGTCGGTCTGCGCCGAGGTGACGTTCGTCGCGATCAGCGCCTCGGCGAACGGCCGCTGCGGCCCGTCGGTCCGGAGACGCCGGTCGCCGCGCCAGCACCCCTGGCCGGCCACCGCCCACACGACGGCGTCCTCCGCCGCGTCGTAGATCACGCCCACGACCGGTTCGTGCGCGACCACCAGGCCGATCGAGACGCAGAAGCCCGGGTAGCCGCGTACGTAGTTGTGCGTCCCGTCGATCGGGTCGAGCACCCAGGTGGCGCCCTCCGGGTCGCCGCGGTCGAGCCCGTCCTCCTCGCCGACGAAGCCGCTCCCCGGAAGCATCTGCGTCAGGGCGGCCACCAGGCGGCGTTGCACCTCGCCGTCGGCGAAGGTCACCAGGTCGCCCGGACCCAGCTTGGTCCGGATCCCCAGGTCGTCGCCGCCGGCGTCGGCGTCGCGTCGGAGCCTCGAGGCGTAGCGACCGAGCTCGGTCGCGAGGGGGATCAGCCGGTTCTTGAGCGCCAGCAGGTCGGAGGTCGTCGGCGCATCGCGCGGGGGAGCCATGCGGCGACGATACCGGCACGGCGCACGATCGGTCGCGTCGCGCCCGGCGCCCGGCGGTCGCCGCCCCCTTGCTACCGTTCGGCCATGAGCGACGTCGCACCCTCCGGATCTCCGCCCGACGCCGCCGCGCCGGCCTGGACGGCGTTGGCCACCTCCGCCGTGGTCGTGACGCTGCCCCGCGTCGGGCACCTGCGCCTGACCGGCGACGACCGCCTGCCGTTCCTGCACGGTCAGGCAGCGGCCGACGTGACCGGGACGCCGGTCGGCCACGCCGTTCGGACCGTGTTCCTGAACCTCAAGGGGCACGCCTGGAGCGAGGCGCGGGTGCATCGGCGCGCGGACGACCTCCACCTCGCGGTCGAGGACGGCGCGGCCGAGGCGGTCGCCGCCCACCTGCGCCGCCACGTGGTGTTCGACGCCGTCGAGGTGCACGAGCTCGGCGCGGTCCTGACCACCGTCACCGTCCAAGGTCCGGCCGCGGCCGCGGTGGTGCGGCGCGCCTTCGGCGCGGAGGCGCCGGCGCCCGGCCGCTTCGAGCTCGTGCCGTTCGCCGGAGCGGAGGTGCTGCTCGCCGACGCGCCGCGCT
>SLSQ01000042.1 GCA_007130355.1 Trueperaceae bacterium | reverse complement strand
GCCGACGTGCAGGTCACGATGGACCGGGTCGAGGCGACGCGCGAAGCGCTTCGCGACGAGCGTTCGTGACGATCGCGATCGACGTGGGGAGCCTCGTCGTGGTCGGTGCGCAGCGAGACGTAAGGAGTCCTGGCGCGACGGAACGCTCCGCCGCTGAACGATCACGTGCCAGCTTCGAGCGCTGCGACGTCGAGCAGGTCTTGGGGGCGTCCGGACGCCCTTTTTGCGCGAATGAGATCCTGTTTTCCGATGAAGTGGACGGGAACGCCCGCGAGGTCGATCGTGTCCCGCCTCTTCCAGGCTTCTCCGAAGCCGATGCCGGGGACGTCCATCATCACGTCGACACGCATGGGTGGCACGCCCATCTGATAGTAGGAACCCTCGGAAGCGAAGTCCGCGGGCGTGAGTCCTTCGAGCGGAGCGCCGAACGCGCGCAACGCCTCGTACACGGCAGAGGCGTTCTCGTCGTCCACGGCGATGAGCACGTCCAAGTCCTTCGTGAACCTCGGCTCGGCGTGCCGCATGACCGCGTACCCGCCGATGATCAGGTATCGGACGTCATGGGCGGCGAAAAGTTTCAACAGTTCTTTGAAGTCGGGGCTCGTCAGCACGGCCTTCCCTCAGAAGCAGGTAGTCCTTGATCATCCCGTACGCTGCGTCGAACACGACCTCCGGTGGCTGCTTGGCCCAAAAGGCACGATCGAAGTCGTCCTGCTCCCCGAGTCGGCCGTAGCGTTCTTCGATGACCACGCCTCATTCTACCGTTCGCGACGGCCACGCCCGTTCGCTGAGGCCTCCGCCTCACGCGCCCGAACGCGCCAGGTCGTGCACCACCGCGAACGGCCGGTCCGGGTCTGGCGTCAGGTACAGCGCCCGCAGCGGATCGGCCGCCGAGGCGCGCAGGAAGCGGGCGGTCCGCTCCATGCGCCGCTCGCTGCGCACGTTCTTGACGATGCAGGTGCGCACCTCCGGCACGGTCAGGTCGATGATCACCGTCGCGCCGCCACGGAAGGCGTGCCGGGGCGTGCCGCGCGCCCGGTCCTTGCGGCGCGTCACCGACTGCGTGAGGAGGAGGATCGCCTGCGGCGCGGGGCGGCCGTCCGGACGTTCCCGCAACGCCGCGCGGACCGCGGGCACCTCGAACGGCCGCTCCGGATCGAGGCCGAGGGCGGCGGCGAGGTCGGGCACGGCGGCGAACTCCGTCGTCAGGAGCTCGTGCACCTCGCGGGCGGCGCGCCGACCGAGCAGGAACAACTCCTTCCGGTCCTCCTCGTACAGGGACGCGTCGGCGTAGTCGCGCAGCCGTCGCGCGAGCCGGTCGAGGGCGCCCGTCACGGCCGCTCGGCGTTCGGCGGAGAGCTGCAGCCGCTCGAGTCCCTGCCAGCGGAGGGTGTCGACCGACATCGTGCGCGGACCGCCGGGCGGATCGTGCGGTCCGGCCGGGGCCTCCAAGCCGACCGCCGGGTCGACCGCCGGGTCGGCCGCCGGGCCGATCCCGTGCCGGCGGAACGCCTCGACGAAGGCGACGCGGTAGTCGTAGCGGTCGTCGCGGACCAGGTCGACGTCGGCGCTGATCAGTGCGCGCAGGTACTCGAAGAAGGTCGGGTCGACCGGCGGCAGGTAGTCGAGCGCCCGGATGCACATCGTCTGCACGTGGCGGGCGGCGGTGGTCGCCTCACCGGCCAGACGGCCGACCAGGTCGGGGTGGAGATCCCCGTCGGCGGCGCGACCGTCTCCGACGCGACCGTCGCCGGCGCGCGCGATGCGGAACAGGTCGGCGGTGCGCTGCCGGTAGACGGCGAGGAACGCGTCGAACACGGCCGCCACCAGCACCGCGCCGCGGGCGTGGGGCGAGACCAGACGCGTCAGGGCGGTCGGGTCGGGCGCGCGCCGGGTCCAGACGCCGTCCCGGATCGTGCCGATCGCGTCGCGCAGCGGCCCGCCTCGTCCGCTCGCGTGCCCGAGCCGTACCGCCAGGGCGCCGAGCGTCGTCTCGGACTCGAGGTCGCCCCCGCTGCGGGCGAGCTCGTGCGCCAGCAGGTCGGGCACCATGAGCTGCTGCATGAGGGCGACGACGTCGGCGAACGCCTCGTGCAGGGCGAGCACGTCGGGATTGGACGGCTCCGCCCACGCCGGGTTCATGCCGTCGACCACCGCGTGGGTGAGCTCGTGCGCGATGATGCCGTGCGAGAGGCAGGCGTGCACGCGGGCGCCGGGTACGACCACGCCGGGTGCCGCGTCGCTCGCGTCGAACGATCCGAACGCGACCGAGACGTCGCTCGGTCGGTAGTGGGCGTTGGCGTGCGCGAGGCCGTGCGGCCGCAGGGTGAGGCGCGGCACGTAGGCGCGCTCGTCCCGCGCGTTCGCGCGCACCGCGCGCGGTCGCCACAGCACCGGTCGGCCGAGGGCCGCCTCGAACCGCGCGATCGTCGTCATCGCCACCGCGTACGTCATCTGCTGGTGGAACTGCGGGTTCCCCTCCGACGGCGCCCAACCGTCCTGCGCCAGCAGGTGCGGGTGGTCGAGGTCCACCGGCGCGTGCCGCAGGCCGGAGGCGTCGACGTCGTCGACCTCCAGGTACGCCCCGATCGGTCCCGGTTCGAGCGGTTCCCAGCGCACCCGCAGGGTGGTCTCGGCCACGCCGGCGGTGTCCAGTCGGGTCGCGAACCCGGGGTCGTGGGTGTAGACCCGCAGGCGCCGGTAGGGCGGGACGCGCCGGTCGGGATCCGGATCGCGAAGGGGCGCCGCGGCCCGCGGCGTAGCGGCGCCGGACGCACGGGACGGAGCGGGCGGCGGTCGCCCGACCACGGTCGGGTAGCGAGCGGCCAGGTGGCGCCGCAGGGCGCGGGACACGCCGTCGTCCTCGATCAGGATCTCCATCGCCTCGCGCAGCGTGTCGCTGGGCACGGACGTCGCCGCGTGCGGGTCGGGGATCCGTTCCTGCAGGCGCGGGTCGACCGTCCACCGCTGCACGAGCTCGAGGTCGAACATCGCCTCGCGCGGCGAGGGCGCGTCGATCCCGAGGCCGGTCAGCAGCCGCAGGAACGGGAACGTGTCCGGATCGGACGGCGTGCGCGGCAGGTCCAGGCGGGGTCGGACCGCCAGCGCCGCCTGGGCGCGGACGATCCCGCGGCCGAGCGCGTCGGACCCGCCGGCGCGGGCGCTCGTGAACAGGGCGTGGCGGACTGCCTCGACCCGGCGCCAGTCGCGCGGCAGGTCGTGCTTGTACCGTTCGAGCCAGAGTGCCGCGGCCGCCGCGATCTGGGGCGTGGCGGCGGAGGTGCCCTGCCCGTCGTGGCGCGCGAGGTCGTGGCAGCCGAAGCGCGCCCAGGGGACGTTCGGCGTGTACGCCGCCAGGGCGCTGTCCATGACGCTGGCGGGCCCGTGGTTGCCCTGCATCGCGAGTCCACGCAGGCCGTCGTACGGCGACCCGTCCGCCATCGCGCCGCAGGCGGCGATCACGCGGCCGTAGCGGGCGGGGTACACCACGTGCCGCGTGGGCAGGCCGGCGAAGTTGTTGCCGGCGGCGGCGACCAGGAAGAGGCCGTTCAGGTAGGCGTCGTCGACCGTCTCGCGCCAGACGCGGGACGGCAGGCCGCCCATGCTCAGCGAGGCCACGTCGCACCCGACTCGGACCGCGTACGAAAGCGCCTCGGCGAAGGCGCTGGAGTAGAACAGCACCACGCGGTCGGCGATGCGGAGCGGCACCACCTCCGCGTCGGGGGCGCCGCCGAGGTCGCTCCCGCGCGCGTCGCGATCGTTCATGCCGCGATCGCCCGCGCCCCGATCGCCCGCGCCCAGCTCGGGCACGCCGCGTCCCGCCAGCAGGCTCAGGGTGCCGGTCCCGTGTCCGGACGCGTCCAGGAGGAACACGGGGCGGTTCGGGTCGGTGGCGCGGTCGCGGTGGGCGTCGCCCGGCACGAAGCTGCGCTCCAGCCGGCGCGCGACGTGCCGGGGCGTGGTGGCGTGTGCCGGCTGGTAGCCGGTGTCGAGGTGCGCGATCCGTACGCGTGGCTCGGTGGACGCGACGGCGGCGCGGGCGCCTGCGAGCTGGCTGAAGTTAGGGCCCAGGTGCCAGAGCGGTTCCGGCCCGAGCGCCTTGCCGCCCGAGCCGTCCTGCGGGACCGGATCGCACGCCTCGCCGACGGGGGCCGCAGCGGCCCACGGGCCGGCGGGCGTTCCGGGCGGGCGTCCGTCCGGCGGGGGCGCGGTGGGATCGGGGTAGATCTCGTTCGCCAGGTCGGGTTCGACGAACAGTACGTCATCGGGGGCGAGGCCCAGTTGGTCGGCGACGCGGGCGTGCGCCAGGTCCCACGGGTGCTCGGCGCCGTCGGGCAGGTCGGCCAGGTACCAGGCGGGCGCGCCGGCGAGGTCGAGGGCGCCGGGATCGCCGGCGAGGGGGCGCAGGTCGGCGCGCGCCTCGGCGGCGCGGAGCGACCCTCCGGGGCGGAGCTTCACGATCACGCGGCGGTCGTGCGCACGGGGGCGGGGTGCGTCGGGCACGGTGTCCCTCCTCGGACGTCGGGCCAGCGACGCCCGAGGGCGCGTGCGCGACGGTGCGAGAAACCTACGGTACGAAGACCGTCAACGTAGCACGGAGGTCGCATCGTTCGCCGAACGCTCGGCGTGGTGCGTCGTTGGAACCGGTACCGGAAGGCCGAGAATCGCATCGGTCGAGCGCGCGCTGGGGGTTGGCGGCGGCCACGTTGAGCTCTCGGTACGAACGTCGACGCGCCCGTCGCCGTCGACGAGGACCGTCGTGGCGTCGATCACTCGCGTGTAAGCTTCATGACGTCGTCCGTCGACAGGGACGCACGAAGCGTGCCCCGCATGCGGTCCACGATCCAGCGTCCCGGGGGGTCCGATCGTTCGACACGGACCAGGTAGACACGATCTCCCTCCGAGCGGAACTCGACCTCCGTGTGCGGATGAAGCCCGTGTTTCTCGCGTACGGCCGCGGGGATCGTGACCTGGCCTTTGCGGGTGACCTTCATGGGGCGAGGATACGTTGCGTGCGCGTCGGGTTCATGATCACGTCCGTGGGCGGCACGAGGGCGCCGCGCACGGGGGCATTTCGGACCCGTCCGCACTATCGCCGCACGACGGGGCGTACTCCGCCCTTCCGGCCGATCGATAGGCCGACGCGGTACAGGTCGGGGAGGTTCACGCGTCCGTCGCGCAGCCGCTCGAACACGCCGATCCGTTCGAGCGCCTCACGAACGCCGGCCCAGCCGAGATTCGCTTCGTTGGGTGGGAGCGCGGCGACGATCGTGTCCGGCGGGTGGAGACCGAGCCGATCGTGCCAGCGTGCGACGACGTCGTCGAAGGTGCACGGGACGTTCAGGCCTTCGAGTGTACGCATCGGGTCCGCCGCCCAGGCGTGATCTTCGAGCAGTTCGTCGACGCGGCCGCGCGAGGCCGCTTGGACGCCGGCCTTGATCGCCTCGACGTGCAGGGTGCGTTCGTGCTCGGGCGTTCGTTCGTCGGTGCGTTCGGCGGCGACGCCGATGGCACGGAGGAACGGCCGTGGTGCCGTGCGTCCGTTCGCGTCGGCAAGGTGCGTGACGATCCAGGGGAACGTCGCTCCCCTGCGGTGGTTCGCGCCCATCCACGGTCCGGCGAGCGATTCGAAGAGGGCCTTGAGCGAGGGCTCGTGCGAGCGTACGGAGTTCGGGAGCGTCCAAAGTTCGCGGCCGGGTCGTTCCGGCTCTCGCTCGACCACGGACGTGAAGTGGCGCCGGAGGCAGGATCCGTGCGGTTCTTCGGCGTTGAGCAGGTACTGCCAAAGCAGGCCGTGGAGGTCCAGGGAGGACCATTCGAGTTCGGCGCGTTCGGCGAGCAGCTTGGAGGCGTCCGGGAACGCGGTGGTTTCGGTGCGGTCGAGCGCGTCCTCTCGGAGGAACACCTTCGCGTGCAAACGCTCGTACGACCGAAGCTGCAGTACGACCTGAAGAAGGCCCTTCGTGGACGCGGCACGGGTGCGCCAATCGTGGCCGATTCGGTCCAACGCGTCGAAGACGAGCAGCGCGTGCCGGCCGGTGTCGTGAAGGTGCGCGTTCGCGCGGTCGGCGAGCCGGGCGTACGCTTCCGGGTCGCGGGCCACCTGTTCGATGCTGTCGAGCCACGACGCGTCGGTGGTCGCGGTTCCGAGGATCCGTTCGTACCAACGTACGACGACGGCTCGCCAGACGGTACTCGGATCGGTGTCTTGCCCGAAGGTCGCGAGACGTTCGTCGTCCGGATAGCGGTCCGGGTCGGGGCGTTCGGCGTGACCGACGTCGACGTCGACGCCCTCGAGGCCTACGTTCGCGACGTGCCCGAGGAGCTTTCGAACGTTCGGATCGCGTAGGGCGGACGACCAGAACGTCTTGCCCGCTCCACGCGTGCCGACGACGAGGGCCACGTTCGGACGAAGCGCACGTCGGTGACCGGGCGGCGTGAACACGTGACGCGCTTCGGGAGGCGTCCCGCCGATGGCGAGGTCGTGCAGAGCGGTCGAAAGGATCGCGCTTCGTAGCGACCTGGGGGTCGTCATGGGTCGATCGTGTCACGTCGGCCGGTGAAGGTGGCGATTTCGGAGATCAGCCTGCCGAAGGCCGCATCGACCTGCGTCGCATCCGTATGGGCCAGTCGACCGTGCAGGGTCGCCAGGGACGCGAACGACGGACTCCACCGAACCGGCCATGGCGCATGGGGCGCGCTGTCCTCGCTCAGGTCGAAACTGAACAGGTCTCGTGGCTCGGAGACGACCCCCGACGCGCCCGTTGGCGGCGCATCGTCGTACATGGTGGCGAGGAACGTCGACCAAGCGTGTTCCCGTACGGCGCGCATGTAGTCCGCTGGATCCTCTCCAGGCACGAGCGAACCGACGACCTGGAGGCGGTCGCGAATTCGGTGCGCCACGCCGAGCTTCTTCCAGTGCTCGAACAGGATGCCGTAGGCGCTCCAGGTCGTCGGCGCGTCGGTCGCGAACGCGAGTACCAACTCGGCGCCGAGTCCCACGACGCTGAGCGCAGCGATCTCGTCCAGTCCTGAGCGTGCGTCGAGGAGGACGACGGTCCGGTCGTGTCGCTGCTCGAGTTCCGTGAGCACGCGATGCACCCGGGTCGCCCAGGGGATCCGGTTTCCGTCCGATTCGACCTTGGGTACCCAGGCACGTCCGAGCTTCGCGATGTACTCGCCAGGGTCGGCACCGTGGGCCGGCACGACGAGTACGTCTTGGTCGCTGTGGAGTCCGCTCGCGGCGACCATGTCGCGCGCAACGAGGTCGCCCGCTCCGACCTGGTCTTCGACCAGCCAATCGACGAGGCCGAACGTGGGTCGCCGGTCGTCTGGAAGGATGGTGGTGGACAGCCCCGGCGACTCGAGGTCCAGATCGACGACGAGGACGCGCTCACCCCGTTCCGCAAGGCCCCAGGCGGCGGCTGCGAGGGCGGTGGAGCGTCCAACGCCGCCCTTGACCGAGTAGAAGACGATCCGCGGCGTCGACGGGGATACGTCCGCGACGTTCCAATCGGTTTCGAGCGCGAGGCGGTCCGCGACGAGCACGTCGGACGCGTCGTCGTACAGGGGAAACGGCGCACTGGACGCGAGAACCGCGTCGAAGTCCGGTTCGAACAGGAGCGCACCGGACGCAGGCACGCCGTGGGGGCCGAGGTTCCGGTGGAGGTCGTGAGCGACGCGTTCGAGGAGGGGCCGAAGTTCGGAGTTCGTTTCGTGCACCTCCCGCACGATGAGTCGGACCCGGCCCGATAGATCGCGGTTCACGAGGACCGCGTTCTCGGGAACGGATGCGCGGACGTCGTGGAACGCCCTCCGAACGGCTGGAAGGATGCCGTCGAACGTGAGGCTCACCGGATGCTCCCGTCCCAGCGGGCGCTGCGGACCAAGTCCCGGACCTGCTTCGCGCCTCGTCGATGCGTCTGCACCGACTCGGTGGTGACTCGGTCACGGTGCATGTACCTCTGCGCGACGGACCAATCGTTGAACGGGTTCACGTCGCCAAGCCGCAGCGAGGCGCGACCCGAGGTGTACGCCGAGTACGTGTCCCAGAACCGGTCGATGTGCACCTTGTGGTCCTTTCGTTCGGGCGCATCGCCCTTCATCGGAAGCGCACCCTGCGAACGCATCACGGCCTTCAGCCCGCACTCGGCGGACAGTCCGTACAGGTGATCCGCGTTGGCGAGTCGGTCGGAGCGCAACAGGAGCTCGGCGTCGTCCCAGTGCCGGTCGTGCGCGTCCTGGTAGTCGGCTCCGGGCATGGGACCATCATGCCGCACGTTGAAGGGCGCGCGTTGGCGAGGACCGGAAGCGAGCCGTGGTGCGGTGGGCACGAGCCGCCCAGTACGCCGCAGCGGAGCCGTCGCCTACGCCGTGCCGTGGTTTTTGGCCGACCCCTGAACCTTGAAACGGCGGAGCCCCGGTCCCCCTACGACCCCGCCCGCCGCGTCCCCTTCGCCCCGTACCCGTAGCCGTACCCGTACGACGATTCTTCGTCCGGCGCGCCGCCGGGTTTGCGCGGCAGGTGCGTGGCGACGGTGCCGACCGTGCGGACGCCGAGGCGTTCGAGCAGGCCGACGGCGGCGCGCAGACGGGCGCGGGTGGTGACGGCGGCGCTGGCGACCAGGACG